>DCBP01000051.1 GCA_002314055.1 Prevotella sp. UBA1104 | reverse complement strand
TGAGGGTGTGAGGGTAAAAAAGAAAAAAACTTTTTTGTATAAAGTTCTTGTGTATTCGAAGTTTGTGACGTTCTCGGATTTCTTAGATTTTTCAAGTTCTTGTTTCTATGCAATTTATTTACTTTAAAAAGCAATATTTTTTCTCCGTTAGCGTTATAATCATACTATGCAATGGACAGATAGAATAAGACAGGTAAAGATATTCCTCGTGTTGGCAGCGATTGCAATTGCTGTCACTTCACTCTTCATTTCCAATATCTTTGTAAAAGATCTTGCAAAGGAGGAACGAGGAAAGATGGAGGTTTGGGCAGAGGCAATGCGCTCGTTTAATATGGCAGATGAAACTACAGATCTCGGACTTGTACTTAAGGTTATGAATGAAAATAACACAATTCCGATTGTTGTTCTTGATTCAAAAGGAATAGTGCAGGTTTGCCGCAATCTCCAGCTTGGAGGCATGTCTGATAAAGATAGTATTGAATATGTGAAGAAACTTGGTCACAAGCTTTATAATAATGGGCGTTATATACGTATTTCGATGGATGACAGCGATAAAAAAGCATATATTGATGTTTGTTATGATGATTCCATTATACTGAAACGACTTTCGTATTATCCTTATGTACAACTTGGTGTAGTACTAATCTTTGTTGTCGTTGCCATATTTGCTTTGCTTACTTCAAAACGTGCGGAACAAAATAAAGTATGGGTCGGTTTGTCGAAGGAAACAGCCCATCAGCTCGGTACTCCGATATCAAGTCTAATGGCTTGGACTGAGATTTTGAAGGAAACTTATCCTGATGATGTACTGATTCCAGAGATGGATAAAGATGTCAAACGGCTGCAACTTATAGCCGAACGGTTCTCTAAAATCGGTTCATTGCCGGAGCCTGTCCCTTCAAGTTTAAATGATGTCGTAGATCATGTAATTGACTATATGGACAGACGTACATCTTCAAAGGTTTTGATTTCAAAAAAAATTCCGGTGCACGATGTAGTAGTAAACCTGAATGCTTCACTTTTTGAATGGGTCATTGAAAACTTATGTAAAAATGCCGTTGATGCAATGGAGGGGGAAGGACATATTACGATTGAAGTACAAGAAGTTGCAGATAAAGCAATAATTGAAGTTACTGACGACGGTAAGGGGATAAAGAAAAAGGATATAAGAAATGTATTCAAACCAGGATTTACAACTAAGAAAAGAGGTTGGGGACTTGGTCTTTCACTTGCAAAGCGTATTGTAGAAGAATATCATCATGGCAAGATATTTGTCAAACGCAGTGAGGTAGGTGTCGGAACAACATTTAGAATTGAGATGAAAAAGGTATAATATGTTATTCAAAAAAAGTATTTATATTTCCTTTTTTATTTCTTTTATTGTATTGTCATATCATTATATAGATGTTTTAACTGGCAAATACGCAATATTTTAGCGTTTTGTTGGGAGATATTGAAAAATATTTGTAACTTTGCAACCCGAATTGTGAAAAGGGAGGCCGTTGAAGGCTATACCTATTATATATATAGAAATGAGCAGTTTAGAGTCTTTAAAGATAGACCTAAAGAGTCTGGACACAGATTCGATAAGTATAAAATGCCAACTTGACGATGATTTCTTTAAGGCGGCAGATAGCGACGAAGTGAAGGGCGGTAGTGTGCAGCTCTCAATTTCGGCGCATAAGTCAGTTTCTGGTCTATATGAGATTAATTTTCATGCTGAAGGAAATGTCACAGTGCCTTGTGACCTTTGTCTTGACGACATGGATCAGCCTATAGAGACAGACAATAGACTGCTTGCAAAACTCGGAGAAGAATACTCAGAAGACGACGATATCGTGACGGTAGACAAGGATGACGCAATCCTCGATACTTCATGGTTCGTATATGAATCCATAGCACTAAGCATCCCCATTAAGCATGAGCATGCACCTGGAAAATGCGATCCTGCGATGATTAAGGCTCTTGAAGAGCACTCAGCTACCCGAAGTAGTGATGGTGATGAAGAGGCAGCAGTGGATCCACGATGGAGTGAATTAGAAAAATTAAAATCAATAATTAAAGATTAAAGAAAATGGCACATCCTAAAAGAAGACAGTCAAAGACTCGTACACTTAAAAGAAGAACTCATGATAAGGCAGTAGCTCCAACATTGGCAGTATGCCCTAATTGCGGTGCATATTATGTATATCATACTGTATGCCCAACTTGCGGTTACTACAGAGGCAAGGTTGCTATCGTAAAGGAGACTGCTGAATAATTGCTCATGGAGAAGATTAACGCTGTAATCACAGGTATTGGCGGATACGTTCCAGACTATGTTCTCAATAATGCAGAACTGTCGAGAATGGTAGATACCAATGACGAGTGGATTATGACGCGTGTCGGTATTAAAGAGCGCCGAATCCTTACAGAGGAAGGACTCGGCACTTCTTATATGGCACGCAAGGCGGCAAAGCAACTTCTGAAGAAGACGGGTGTAGATCCGGACACTATCGATGCGCTGATTGTCGCAACAAGTACGGCAGACTATAAGTTCCCTTCTACGGCATCTATCGTGCTTGGAAAGCTTGGACTGAAGAATGCTTATGCTTTCGATATGTGGTCTGCATGCTGCGGATTCCTTTATACATTGGATACTGCTGCTTCTATGATCGAGAGTGGCAGATGCAAGAAGATTATAGTAATCGGTGCCGACAAGATGTCGTCGGTAGTTGATTATACCGACCGTAGCACTTGTGCTCTGTTCGGTGATGGAGCTGCAGCTGTTCTCGTGGAGGGAACGACAGAGGATGTAGGATTGAAGGATTCTTATTTCCGTACAGATGGAAAGGGACTTCCTTTCTTGCATACAAAAGCAGGAGGTTCGGTTTGTCCGGCTTCCCACTTTACAGTTGACCACCGTCTGCATTATCTCTATCAGGAAGGTCGTACAGTGTTCCGCTATGCCGTTACGAGCATGAGCAACGACTGTGCCCTTATTGCCGAGCGCAACAACTTGAATAAGGATAATATTCGTTTCGTAGTTCCTCACCAGGCTAATATCCGTATTATCGAAGCCGTTGCAAAGCGTCTTGATTTGCCGATGGAGCAGGTGATGGTAAACATCGAGCACTTCGGAAATACTTCTGCCGCTACTATTCCATTGGCTCTTTGGGAGTATGAGAATAAGCTGAAGAAGGGTGATAATCTTATATTCACAGCTTTCGGAGCCGGATTCGTTCACGGAGCATCCTACTATAAGTGGGGATACGATGGCGATAAGGTAGAACAGGCAAAATAAGGAAGTATCAATCATCAGATACATACAGTAAAAGCGCATCTGCAATGAGTTATGTCATACAGATGCGCTTATTTTTTGTCGAAAAAACAAGTAAAAATGTAGCAATAACAAATAAAAAATTTGCTAACCCCCATTTTTTAAGTATATTTGCAAATTGAATAATATTTGTTGTTACAAAACTTTGCGGCAATAGATTTCACTTTAAAATAAAAGAGTAAATGCATAAGGCAGGATTTGTTAATATTGTAGGAAACCCGAATGTAGGTAAGTCAACACTGATGAATCAGTTGGTTGGCGAGCGCATTAGTATTGCAACATTCAAAGCGCAGACCACCAGACATCGTATAATGGGCATTGTCAACACCGACGAGGCACAGATCGTTTTTTCTGATACTCCAGGTGTGCTAAAGCCAAACTATAAGTTGCAAGAGTCGATGTTGGCTTTTTCGGAGTCGGCACTGACAGATGCTGACATATTGCTCTATGTTACCGATGTAGTGGAGAATCCGGAAAAGAACATGGAATTTCTGGAGAAGGTGCAGAAGATGACAATTCCTGTAATTCTGTTGATAAACAAGATAGACCAGAGCGATCAGAAGACGCTTGGAAATCTCGTAACAAAATGGCATGCTCTTCTGCCTAATGCTGAGATTCTGCCGCTATCAGCAAAAAACAAGTTTGGTGTAGACATGCTCCTTAAACGTATAAAGGAGCTGTTGCCTGATTCTCCTCCTTATTTCGACAAAGAGCAGCTGACGGATAAGCCTGCCCGTTTCTTTGTGAGCGAGATTATCCGCGAGAAGATTCTGCTTTATTACGACAAGGAGATACCTTATTCAGTAGAGGTTGCTGTGCAGTCGTTCAAGGAGGATGACACGCATATACATATACATGCTGTTATATATGTGGAGCGCGATTCCCAAAAGGGCATCATTATCGGTCATCAGGGCGTGGCGCTGAAAAAACTCGGTTCGGAAGCGAGGAAGTCTCTGGAACGCTTCTTCGGAAAGAAAATATACTTGGAGCTCTTCGTAAAAGTAGATAAAGACTGGCGAAGCTCCCAACGAGAACTTGATAACTTTGGATATAACCCGGAGTAAGATGGAATGATGGAAAAATTGAAAGATTGAAAAGTGGAAAGATTGAAAAATTGAAAGATGGATGTCGGGTCATCATTTTTAGTTCTCTCATCTCTCCCATCTCTCTTAGTTCTCCCAATTCTCCCATAACTCTTATCTCTCTCAGTTCTCCCATAACTCAAATAAACTAAAAATAGAAAACAACAATATATGGCAAACTTAGTAGCAATAGTAGGACGACCAAACGTGGGCAAGTCGACCCTTTTCAATCGTCTGACCAAAACCCGTCAGGCAATTGTTAGCGACGAGGCTGGTACCACACGCGACCGCCAATACGGAAAGTGCGACTGGAACGGAAAGGAATTTTCCGTTGTAGACACAGGCGGATGGGTTGTCAACAGTGATGATATCTTTGAAGAGGAAATACGCAAACAGGTTCTTATCGCAACAGAAGAGGCCGACCTGATAATCTTCCTCGTAGACATTATGACGGGTGTTACCGATTTGGATATGGACGTGGCTAATATCTTGCGCCGCACAAAAATTCCGGTAATACTTGCAGCAAACAAGACAGACAACAATACTTTGATATACAACGCAGCCGAGTTCTATAAACTTGGTCTTGGCGACCCTATGTGTATCAGCTCAGCCACGGGCAGCGGTACTGGAGATTTGCTTGATGAGGTGCTCAACAAAATGACGGACAAAGGTGGTGAACTCCTCGAGGAAGGTATTCCACGCTTTGCCGTAGTCGGTCGCCCTAACGCTGGCAAGAGCAGTATCATAAACGCCTTCATCGGTGAAGACCGCAACATCGTTACCGAGATTGCGGGAACGACACGCGACAGTATCTATACGCGTTACGACAAGTTCGGTTTCGACTTCTATCTCGTTGACACCGCCGGTATCCGCCGCAAGAACAAGGTTACGGAGAATCTGGAATTCTATTCCGTCATGCGTTCCATCCGTGCCATCGAGAATTCAGACGTATGTATTCTGATGATAGATGCCACCCGCGGTATTGAGGCACAGGATATGAACATCTTCCAGCTTATTCAGAAGAACAACAAGTCGCTCGTGGTAGTGGTAAACAAGTGGGATCTTGTAGAAAACAAAGACCAGAAAGTTATGGACACCTTCGAGAATGCAATCCGTAACCGCATGGCGCCGTTCACCGATTTCCCTATCGTCTTCGCCTCGGCACTGACGAAGCAGAGAATCTTCAAAGTCTTGGAAACGGCAAAGGATGTTTACAAGAACCGCAAGATAAAGATCGGAACCACAAAGCTCAACGAGATGATGCTTCCGCTTATCGAGGCGTATCCGCCACCATCAATCAAGGGAAAGTATATAAAGATAAAATACTGCTCGCAATTGCCTAACACACAGATACCTTCTTTCGTGTTCTATGCCAACCTGCCGCAGTATATCAAGGAGCCATACAAGCGCTTCCTTGAAAACAAGATAAGGTCGAACTGGACACTCACCGGTTCTCCGATAAACATCTTCATCCGACAGAAATAGTCGATATAAATCTTCGTATAAATACATATTCAAGGGCGTTGAGAATACGCCCTTGAATGTATAGACGAAAAAGTATTCCTAAAAAAATGACAGAAAAGCTTACAGCTCTTGTCCTTAGTCTCATGGCGACAGTAATGTGCCTTTCCTGTTCCCACGAGGAAGCAAAGCCAGATTTTGCCGCTGCCGAGGCTGCCAAGGAGTATTACGACAGCCTGAACAATGGCGGACACGAGTATTTCACTACAATGTCCCTCCCGGCAGAGCGCATTCCCGAGAGTTACCGGGAGCAGCTCGTGGCAAACACAAAGATGTATCTTGCCGGCTTGCGCAATGAGCATAAAGGTATAAGCGAGGTAAGAGTAATCGACTGCAAGAACAATCCGCGCCAGTCAACAGCCGAGGCATACCTCTTACTCTGTTTCAGCGACAGCGTGAAAGAGGAAATCGTAGTGCCGATGGTAAAGCGCAGCGGCAAATGGATGATGAGATAACCCCAATCAACAATAAAAACAGGAAAAATGTTAATACACAAATATCTGACAAGTTTCGGCAAATATCTGATACTTATGGGCAGGTCGTTTGCCCGCCCGGAGCGTTTCCGCATGTTCATGAAGCAATATGTAAAGGAAATGTCCGGACTCGGCGTTGACTCCATTGGTATCGTATTGTTGATATCGTTCTTTATCGGTGCGGTAATCTGCATACAGATGAAGCTGAATATCCAGAGCCCGTGGATGCCGCGCTGGGTATCGGGCTATACCACTCGAGAGATACTTCTCCTTGAGTTTTCGTCCTCCATCATGTGTTTAATCCTTGCCGGAAAGGTAGGCTCAAACATAGCTTCAGAGATTGGCACTATGAGAGTTACCCAGCAGATAGACGCCTTAGACATTATGGGCGTCAATTCAGCATGCTATCTTATCTTGCCCAAGATGATGGGATTGATAACGATAATGCCGTTCCTCGTCATCTTCTCTTCTGCCACGGGAATCATCGGTGCATACGCCACGGCATACATCGGTCATGTGTTGAGTCCCGACGACTTGACAGCTGGTCTGCAACACAGTTTCAATTCCTGGTTCATGTGGATGAGTATAATAAAGAGTCTCTTTTTTGCCTTTATCATCAGCAGTGTCTCTTCCTATTATGGATATACCGTAGATGGAGGTTCCGTAGAAGTAGGAAAGGCAAGTACCAATGCCGTAGTAACGAGCAGTGTGCTCATTCTGTGTTCCGACGTGTTCCTGACGCAGCTGCTGAGCTAATGTTTTATAAGTCTTATTAGTCGTATAGTATCATAAGTTCTATTCGTCTTATAAGTCTTATTAGTCATATAAGTCTTATTATTCCCATTATTCCCAGAAAAAAGAAAAAACGATGATAGAAATAAAACATCTCTGCAAGTCTTTCGATGATAAAGAGGTATTAAAAGATATCAGTGCCATTTTCGAGAGCGGAAAAACCAATCTCATAATCGGTCAGAGCGGTAGCGGAAAGACCGTATTGATGAAGAATCTTGTAGGACTTCTTGAGCCTACAAGCGGCGAGGTGCTCTACGACGGCAGAAACTTCGTAACCATGTCGAAGAAGGAAAAGGTGATGATGCGTCGCGAGATGGGAATGATATTCCAGAGTGCCGCCCTGTTCGACTCGCTGTCGGTACTCGAAAACGTGATGTTCCCGCTCGACATGTTCTCGACGATGAACTATAAGGAGCGCGTTCACCGTGCCCAGGAGTGTCTCGACCGTGTCAATTTGATAGAGGCGCAGAAGAAGTTCCCCGACGAAATCTCCGGCGGTATGCAGAAGCGAGTGGCAATAGCGCGTGCCATAGCCCTGAACCCGCAATACCTGTTTTGCGACGAGCCAAACTCAGGCCTTGACCCGAAGACCTCACTCGTGATCGACGATTTACTGCATGGCATCACCGAGGAATATAATATAACGACAATCATCAATACCCACGACATGAACTCCGTGATGGGAATTGGCGAAAACATCATCTTTATATATAAAGGTGAAAAGGAATGGCAGGGAAAGAGTTCCGACATTATGGGTTCCACAAACCAGAAGCTTACCGACTTTATCTTTGCCAGCGACCTCTTGAAAAAGATGAAAGAGAGCGAAATGGAGAAAATGGGGATAAAGTAGTAGCGTTTCATGCAAACACCGGTAGCGTTTCATACGAACGAAGTTTTCCTGTATCAATCAGCAATAATACGTATTAAATAAGAAATCCCCGGAACCGGGTTGCGCTGCGTTCCGGGGATTTTACTTATATAAAATCACATGTAGAATACTATCTCACACCCACCTTCAGCATCTTGCCTGTGGTTGTACGAATGATATTCACGCCACGCTGACGAGCGTTGAGCTTCTGTCCGCCGATGTTGTAGCGGGCAGCAACATTGCTGTCAGCATTCTCACCGTCAACGGCATTGATACCGTTAACAATGTCAAACGGAATCTTCACAAACTGAATCTTACCCTTTTGCGTAGCACTCACCGTAACATCAAACTTCTCATAGAAATTCTTCTTGATTGAGAGCTTTCCGTCGGCAGAAAGCGAAACATTCTGAGCAAGTTCCTCCGGGAGAGCATCGGCAAAGGCATAAGAAACCGTAGCCGAAGCATCGTCGAAAGTAAAGAACTGCTTCAAGTCTACCTCGCCACCGGCAACCTGAGTAGTAGCCTCGGCAACGATACGTTCACCGTTGAAGTTGTCCATACAGAAGTAAGTAGGAGTATTCACTCCAAATCCGCCCTTGTCAGAGCCGTCGAAAGAGATGTCAATGCTTGTAACCTTGCCCAAAGAGCGCAGGTCTACCCACTGCCAAGTATCGAGATAATAGTGGTCGGCAGCTTTCGACGAGCGATAGTCGGCCAAGTAGTATTCCACTTTAGCATCCGTACCGTCAGCATGATGACCGGTGAAGATAACCTTCAGGAAGTCGCCCTGCTCAAACTTATGGGCATAGTCAGTAGGCTTAGCGTATGCAATGGTATTCACGGCATAAGCATTGTTGGTGATGTAGAATCCGCGGATTTCGTCACCCTCAACAGGTTTGTTCAGCACTTTTATTTCGCCACTTGAATAAGCCACGGCGAAGTTCTCAGAATCATTGTATCCCTTGCCCACAACAGAGTTGTACTGGTCTGGAGTAATGGTATTGAAGTCTGTCGCCGTACGGTTAGAGTAAGCGAAGCCGTACCATGAAGAATACTGGTCGTTGAATGAGTTGCTAAACTGATAAGAACCGCTCACGAACGAACCGTTGATATCATTTCCGCCATAAAGTCCTTCGGTAGGAGTACCCTTCGTATCAGGACCAGCCCAGAAGCTGTTCTCGTCAAGATACAGATTCTCGAACGTAGCCGTTACAGCATCACCTGTAACAGCTACACGACAAGTGTCGCTTGCCGTCTTTCCGTTGGTATCAGTAACAGTAACATAATACAGGTCGCACTCCGAAGGAGCATAAGTAGAAGTAGCCGAGCCGAAGTCATCAAGATTTGCCGTTGCAATCACCTCGTGCTTGCCGTTGGTCCAAGAGATAGCGAATGGAGCAGTCCCCTCGCTAACCGTAGCTTTAAGTTCGGCATTAGAACCAGCTTCAACGCTCTCCGTAGCCTCGGCAGCGACCTTCACGTTAGGAATCTCCTTGATAACCTCGCCGCCGGCAACGAACTTGCTTGAGGCATAGACCTCGCTCATCTTGCCACCCACGCCGGTCATTACGGAGTAGATGATATACTCCTTGTCCTTCACCAGTCCGCCAACCGTTGCGGTGGCAGCCTCGTTCTTGTATACAGAGAGAGTAATCTCTGATGCAGAAACCTCTTCGGCAGTAGGAGCTGTCTCGGTAGCCTCCTTGGCAACGAACTGAGCGATACCAGTCTGGTTGAACTTCACTTTCAGATCCGCCGATTCGTCCATGATGTTGCTGATAACAGGGTATCCCTCTGCCATAACAGGAGTGTCGGTATAAGCGTCAAACTCGTAAGCACCGATTGTCGGAGTCTCG
Source organism: Prevotella sp. UBA1104 (assembly GCA_002314055.1). Lineage (GTDB taxonomy): Bacteria > Bacteroidota > Bacteroidia > Bacteroidales > Bacteroidaceae > Prevotella. Next base: position 6,117 of record DCBP01000051.1, on the reverse strand, counting down.
GCATTGCGCTCAGTGTCGGTAATATCCTTAGTAACATAGGCGAGAGGCAGAGCCGACTGCAAGTTTCCGGCAGCAACAGGAGCAAGGAAGTCCTCATTGTCGTAGAAGCCCACGAGCACATTCTGTCCGTCGGTCTCGTTAGACTTCGTCTTCCATTCGTCATAAGATGCGATGTCGGTCTTGTCATAGGCAAACACGTCGCCCGAAGTATAAGCCACGTTGTTGGCATACTTAGGCAGAGACACACATTCAGCCTTATAATAGCGGTAAGCATATCCGCCAGCCTGGTTCATGAAGATATTGTTGAGAATCTTAACGTTCTCAAGGCTCAGGTCGTTGATATACATGGCAGCAGACTTGGCATTGCCGTTGATGTTCACCGTGTTGTAAGCGATGTTCACGTTAGACGATGCACTGCCGAGCTTTATTCCGAAGCTACCGCTGTTGTCGCTGCAAACCACAACTTCGTTGTTTGCCACGATAACCGGAGCCTCTGCCGTTCCCTTCATCGTTCTCATAGATATCGGGTCGCAAGCAGTAGAGAGATTGAAGTTAAACTTGTTGCCTACAATCTCGAAGCTTTCGTTATAGTCATCACGAAGCTGTCCGTCGAAACCATAAAACTCCTTAGTAGTCTGGTCGTTCTCGATACGGTTATATCGAATCTTGGCTCCCAGCTCGTCCATGCAGTAGATAGCCTTGGTGCCCTGGTTGCGGATTACGTTATTCTCGATAACTCCACCAACTTCCTTAGGCAGAACCACAGTGCCGGTTCCGCCCATGCGAACACCGATGTATCCGCCCTCGAGCAGACAGTTCTTAACGGTCAGATAGTCGTTGTTCTGATAAGCCTCGTTCTTGGCATAAGTATATATAAGGTTGATGTCCTGCTGATACTCTACTGTGAGTGGAGTATGAACATAACAGCTGTCGATAGTTACATGTCGACTCTGGTTCTTGATGTGGATAACGCCAGGGAACGATTGGTCGGTAGTTGTAACCTCAACGCCGCGCAGCGTAAACCAGTCGGCACCGGCAATGGTGAACGTTCCGAACTCAGCCGACATCTTGTCATCGCTGTATGCCGGTTCGTTGTAAGTGTCGTAGTAAATCTTCACGTCGTGCCAGTCGCCGCTCTCGCTCTGAAGCGTTACGGTGTTCTTCTCGGATGTCCCCGGAATCTCAGGAACATTGACATTCTCGTTGTATATACCGCGCTTGATGTTGATAACCACCGGTCCGTCGATACCGCCCTTCAGAGCGTCAACGGCAGCCTGGATAGTGCCGTAGTCAGCACCGGCGCCAACGGTAATCGTTCCGCTCACTCCCTTCGCAACAGTAGCCGAAGCCGTGAGAGGCTCGCCGATGGCAGTCTCTGTGGCATTGCCCGTTACGGAAGTAACCGAAGCCGTAGCCGTAGCATTCTCGGCAGCATCAGTACTGATGTTGCCCGTGAGCCAGAAGTAGTAAGTTCCCGGCAGTGAAATCTTGTAAGAGCCCTCAACCGAAGACTTGTCGGCTGTAGCCTGTCCGAAGAGATTAACAGGAGCAAACTGCTCGCTTGTGCCCGTGGCATAAACATTAACGGAGCTGACGTTAGCGAGAGAGGCAACAGAGAACTTCTGAATGTCGAGCTGGTTCAAATCGCCTTCTGCCTCTACGGCAATCTTCAGCATCTGAGTTTCTGCACCCTTGGTTGTAGTAGCCGGGGCAATAGCGGTGGTGCTGACAGACTTGATGGTGATTGGCTGCTTCTGATAAGCGGTAACCTCGATGGCGAAACCCGGATTGGAGTATTTCGTTGTGAACTTCACCGTCACCTTGCCGTCGGCAGAGTTAGAAAGGAAGTATGTCGGCTTGTCGTACTTAGAATATGTAGCGTCTGCCGTTTCCTTTACCTCGCCGCCATCGTATATATTGAACTTATCCTGATAAGTTACTTCAAAATCCTTGAACGTGAGCTTCACGCTCTCGCCCGGAGTCTTCGGTGCGAAAGTTACAGTGCCCTCGAAATTCTCAGAGTAGTTGCCGTCGATACCGCCGTCGTCGTAGAACATCAGCGGCTGGTTGTTGGCAATGAGCACCTCGCCGTTGTCGCCAGACTTCAGATTATAGATATTCTTTATCTCAACAGCACCTTCCGGGTCGCCGCTTTCTACTGTTATAGCTTCGCCGCCAACAGTAATAGACTTGACAGCCATGTCAACCACATTGCCCGACTTGGCATCAGAAGAGATGTCGCAGCGGATGCGGAAGTAGTTGTTGCCCTCTGAGAGATTCTTCGGTTCCGTAAGAGTAAGAGTCGTTTCATTAGCAGTGCCGTCGATATCGGCAGAAGCAATTGCCTCTGCATCGGCAGCAAGCACATCTTCAGCCTTTGTTAGAGCATAGAGGCTTACCTTGGAGACGATTTTCTCGGAGTTCTTCAGATTGACGGTAACGGCAGACAGCGACTTGATGTCCTTGTTGCCAGTCGTTGCCACGTTGAGAGTAAGCAGGTCTACATTCTTTTCGCCAACGCCGGCAATGCTCTTTGCCGACTGAGCCACCTCTGTTGCCGTTACTTTCATCGGCTGCGACAGGTATTCGCTTACTGTTGCCGTGAAGCCGTCGTAAGAGTAATTGCTTGACTGTCCGGCATTGAACACTACGGTCAGAGCGCCATCTTCTGTCGTTGAGCGCAAAGTATTGCCAGGACCCGTAGTCTTGGTGTCCTTGGTGCTCTCCCAAAGCAGTTCGCCTGTAGTGCCGTTGCCGCTGTAAACCTTGAGCGAAGCATGGTCGCTGCTGTAGCTTGAATAATAGAGATTGAATTTAGAAAAGTCAATCTGGCAAACCATATTCTCGTGCATAGGAACGAAAACATTGATACGGTCGTCGTAGCCGCCCTCGTAGTATTCGCCGTATGAAGATGCACTCTTTGGCTTGAAGGTTATAGAGCCGTTCACTTTCTTCGTTACTGTGCCCTGGTCTTTCTGCGAGAGGATAATGTTCTCCACAGTGCGGTCGCCCTCAGGGCTCCCGTTCTCCACTGTGTGCACGCCGTCGCTGAGAGTGGCAGACGTTATTGCTGCGTCAATCTTCTGTCCGTTGAGTGCCATCTCGTTGATGTCGTAGGCGAGCCAGAAGAAGTTGTTGCCCTCAACGAGCGATACCTCATTGCTTGCCGTAATCTCGAATGCATCTGCCGTTACGTCAGCCTCGCCAACCTTTGTTGTTGTGGCGAAGGTATCGGTTGCTTTAGTATAGTATAGGATAGCCTTCGTTGCCTGTTCACTTGTTCCGTTTGCTGTGAAGGCAAACTTCTTTGTTGTCAGTGCCGGCGAAGTTTCTTCTGTCTTGATGTTGAACTTGAGAATCTGCTGGTCCTTATCCCCGGCGCATACTGTGCCTGTAGTAATCTGCGTTGTCTCGATGGCTGTAACCTTCATTGGCTGTGGAGTAAACTGCGATACGGTAGCTTCCCATCCGTCGCCGGTGTTGTAGGCATTGCTCTCGAATACTACGGTCAGTGTGCCGTCGGCTGCCGTAGAGCGCACCTTGCCTGTCTCCGTTCCAAGGAAGGTCTTCAGCAGATTGTCTGCCGATACCTCACTGCCGTTGTATACGTGAAGCTGCTGGCAATAAATAGTTCCCGTGGCAAGAGCCATCTTCGTGAAGTCTATCATCACCTTCTTGTCGGTATCAGCAGGCTTGAAGGTAATCTTGCCCGACTTGAAGTTTTTGTCAATCTGTCCGTCGATACCTCCGTCGTCGTAGAAGTTGAGCGGAGTATCTCCAACGTCAACCGTCTGTTCCTCGGAACCAATCATTACGATTGCCGGGTTCTCCACCTCCACGGCATCTGCTACGGTGAATGGGTTTACGCCGTCGGGAAGTGCGGTGGTCGTGATTCCTGTGATGTCAACCTTTACCTTGTTTCCCACTTCGCCGCCTGTGATGTCGCCAACGATGGTGAATTCGTTCTTTCCGTCGCTCAAAGCCTTGTCGAGAGAGAAGGTATATATGCCGTTGCTTTCGGCAACTGTTGTCTCTATTGCAGTAGCCCCTTTATACGAGACGCTACTGCCTGAATACAGCTTCAGCGACAGAGGGTCTATCATGCTTCCCTCATTCTTCGTAAGTTTAAAGCTTACGGTTTTCAAATGGTCTGCATTGAGCAGTCCGCTTGCCGTTACGTATGCTCCGGCAAGGTTTACGTTGGTCTTGCTCTTTGGCGAGGCAACGACGTTGGTATACTGCGAGCCGGCTCCCGTAACTGTCATGTTCTCGAGCTTAACGCATTTCACCTTTGCCACCCAACCGTCGCTCTTTGTTGCATCGCGATAGAGGAAGCCTACCGACAGTGCCCCGTCTGTTGCTGTTGAATAGTAAGTCTTGGGCGAACTGAGGGTGCCCGACAACTGCTCCAACACATCACCCGCAGGAAGCGTAAGGTTGCTTGCCACCTCGGATGTTGTTGTGGCGAAGGTGAAGGAGTTGTCGGCATCTGCCTCTCCGTTATACACGTTTACGTAGGCGGGATAGTTGGCGTTGTACGGTTTCACGTCGAAACTCTCAAACGTGATTTGTACGGACATGCCTGCCTCGGCTGGTTTAAACACGGTAAGCGACTGTGTGTTGTTGGAGGAGGTAGCAGATATGCTTCCCGTACCCTTAGGGTCGTAGAAGGTAATCTCCTGCCCGGTAGCAACCGTTACTGTCTGCTTGCCAAACTGTGGCTGTAGCACTGTGTTCGCATCGTCTTGCGCCATAAGCTGCAATGGCAGCCAAAGCATCGACAAAACAAGTGCCAGCATCAGATAACTGTACTTTTTTTGCATTTTGGTTTATTGAAGTTAATGAATGAATTAATGTTTCTCCAACATCATTCATCTTCTGGCGCCTTCCTCGAAGCACTGAAGACTTGAAATTCCCGTTCTTTGCAATTTAAGGTTACTCCGAATGTCATTTCACCGCAATGGCAGGTCTTCTGACTTGCCGCCCGGGATTTTCAGACGCCTTCCCAACAATAGTGCAGTGGCTTCTTGTGTCTGAACCCGTAGATAAGGGCGGCTCACAGCAGCGGGACTGTCCGGGATTTCCACCCGATTCCCTTTTAATCGCCTGTTTAACGAGGCGAACCGCTTGCGTGTCTCTTTTTCTTGCTTTTGATATAAAAGTATTAGATACTTTTTATGAAAGCTATTAGACGATGCAAAGATAGTCAAATAAAAATTAATTGCAAATAAAAAAGGGAAATAAAAGACTCTTCACAATATTTTATAAAGAAACTGTATTATGGACGTTTTGATTTTTAATCTTCCCCTTAATCTTCTTCTTAATCTTCTTCTTAATCTTCCCCTCCCCCGCCTCCCCTTTCAGGGGCGGAGCAGTTTCCCTTTTTTTGGAGTGGGGTTACTTTACGAAAATTTGATGATGCTAAGTTACTTATTACAAAGTCCTTAGCGGCCAAGGGAAACCGCTCCGCCCCTGAAAGGGGAGGCGGGGGAGGGGAAGAAATAAACCAGAATTAAAAGCACTAAGTAAGTATCGCATTCCTGCAATCGCCTTTTATAAAGCGAGGATTTTTAACCAACGAAGATATGCTATCCAATATAGCATCTATATTATTGAACACAACGGAATTGTCGTATCGAAGAACAGTGATACCAAGAGAATTAAGATAATCAGTACGTCGCTCATCGTATTCAAAAGCAGAGGAACTGCTATGAACATCTCCGTCAAGTTCGATACATAACTTTATGTCGCTGCTATAGAAATCGAGGATATATTCCCCTACAGGACATTGTCTTCGGAAATACACCCCTAATGCCTTTCGACGCAGATACTGCCATACCACAACTTCTGCTGGTGTCATATTTCTTCGCATGGCATTTGCCTTGGCATTGTAGTGTATGGTATTGTGCGACATAGTGAAAGTTTCTTTATTTGACTCAACGAGGAAATGTTTTGTACTCTATTGGGATGGTTTTTCTTTTAATTTTATTTTTTTCTTCCCCTCCCCCGCCTCCCCTTCCAGGGGCGGAGCAGTTTCCCTTTTTGGGGGTGGGGTTACTTTACGAAAATTTGGTGGTGCAAAGTTACTTATTACAGAAGAATTCAGATATTCAAGTC
>DCBP01000037.1:4281-32169 GCA_002314055.1 Prevotella sp. UBA1104 | reverse complement strand
TTTTTATTGACAAAGGTAATAAAACAAAGGATAACCTTGAAGAGCTTTAATAAGTTCCTTAGATTTCCTTTGCTTTACTGTTTGCTTTCAGTCCTTTATGCAAGAACTTCTATAATGGTTAACACAATAATACAATATTTATTGTACTGAAGAGTATTTAATGGCATTTTCGGCTGCAAATTGGGCTGCAACTAAGGCAAATTATATAGTAGAAAGCAAAAAAAATCCCCATGACAATAAGTCACAGGGATTATTTTTATGCGTATTCTATATTATTTCTTATTGAGTGCCAAGTCTACAGCCACTGCAATAGCTACTGATGCACCCACCATTGGGTTGTTACCCATACCAAGGAAGCCCATCATCTCTACGTGAGCAGGAACTGAAGAAGAACCAGCAAACTGTGCGTCAGAGTGCATACGACCCATAGTATCGGTCATACCATAAGAAGCAGGACCTGCTGCCATGTTATCTGGGTGAAGAGTACGACCTGTACCACCACCAGAAGCTACAGAGAAGTAAGGCTTGCCAGCAGCAAGACGCTCTTTCTTATATGTTCCTGCTACAGGATGCTGGAAACGTGTAGGGTTAGTTGAGTTACCAGTAATAGATACATCAACATCTTCACTCCAGTTGATAGCAACACCCTCACGAACATCGTTAGCACCATAGCAATTAACCTTTGCACGAGGACCATCAGAATAAGCGATGCGGTCTACAACCTTCAACTCACCAGTATAGTAGTCGAACTCTGTCTTTACATATGTAAAGCCGTTGATACGGCTGATAATCTGGGCAGCATCCTTGCCAAGTCCGTTAAGGATAACGCGAAGTGGATTCTTACGAACCTTGTTAGCCATCTCTGCAATCTTAATAGCACCCTCTGCTGCAGCGAATGACTCATGACCTGCCAAGAATGCAAAGCACTGTGTCTCCTCACGAAGAAGACGAGCAGCAAGGTTTCCATGTCCAAGACCTACTTTACGGTCGTCGGCAACAGAACCTGGTATGCAGAATGACTGCAAACCTACGCCGATAGCCTCGGCTGCGTCAGCAGCAGTTTTTGCACCACGCTTGATGGCGATGGCTGCACCACAAACGTAAGCCCACTTAGCGTTCTCGAAACAGATACGCTGAGTGTCCTCACACATCTGATAAGGATCAACACCTGCGTCTTCGCAGATCTGATTAGCCTCTTCTACGCTCTTGATACCCTCAGCGTTGAGAGCTGCAAGAACCTGCGCCTCGCGACGCTCCTGACTTTCGTAACTTACTTTTCTAATCATATTTCTGTTTCTCCTTATTATTCTTTACGTGGATCAATAGCTTTAACAACACCCTGCTCGGCGGTTGTACGCCCATAGCGACCTGTAAATTTCTTCACAGCCTCATTTGCGTCCATACCATTCTTGATAGCTTCCATCATCTTGCCAAGATGTACATATTCGTAACCGATAACCTGGCTGTCCTTGTCGAGGAACTGCTTTGTGATATAACCTTCGGTCAATTCCAAATAACGTGTACCTTTAGCTACAGTGCCATAGAGTGTACCTGTCTGTGAACGAAGTCCTTTACCCAAATCTTCAAGACCCGCACCAATTGCAAGACCGCCTTCAGAGAATGCACTCTGAGAACGACCGTATACAATCTGCAAGAACAGCTCACGCATAGCTGTATTGATAGCATCACAAACGAGGTCTGTATTTAAAGCTTCGAGAATAGTTTTGCCCGGAAGAATCTCAGATGCCATAGCTGCTGAGTGAGTCATTCCTGTACAACCAATTGTCTCAACAAGAGCCTCTTGGATTATACCGTCCTTAATATTAAGAGACAGTTTACAAGCACCCTGCTGAGGTGCACACCAACCCACACCATGTGTATAGCCGGAAATATCCTTGATTTCTTTAGCATAAACCCATTTTCCTTCCTCAGGGATAGGAGCAGGTCCGTGGTTCGGGCCTTTTGCCACGACACACATGTTCTTTACTTCTGTTGAATAAATCATAATTTTATTATAATGTATTATATATTTATAAACACTTAATTGTATTTATTGTTATCCAAATTCCGAATACAAAGGTATAAATATTTTTTGACTTCTACCTATTTCTGGGTATTTTATTAAAGTGATTTAATATTTTATTGACAATAACAAGTAGCAGAATAAATTTTAGAACTTGTTTTGCGATATGCAGTTTACAAAAATGTCAAGATAAGAACTATTACATATATTTTATATAAAACACTCTTTTTATGAAAATGACAAACCGTCAAGTTTATTTCTCAGTTCTTCTGCCATTGACTTTCGTATCGACAATGTTATTGTACATGTATTGTCATAAGATTGGGACAATATACGTGGCTGCATGACTTTTACTATTTTCATAACTCCGTTCATCATGACATATGGGAATGAGAATTTCACTATTTCTTCTATGAATTTCTCTTTCACTTCACAGTGTTCTATCGCATCTGCTGCAGCAGTTCGATATGCTACAATTAATCCGCCAGTTCCAAGGTTAATCCCTCCATAATAACGAATGACAACAATTAAAATGTCGGTAAGGTCGTTTGACAGAATTTGACCTAAAATTGGTTTACCTGCAGTACTGCTTGGCTCCCCGTCATCATTTGACTTGAATACCTTTTTCTCCGCTCCAAGCATATACGCATAGCAAACATGACGCGCATCATAATATTTTTTTCTGTATTCTGCAATAATATCCTTTGCTTCATCTACAGATTCTATATGATGGGCAAAAGCAAGAAATTTACTTCTTTTCTCGCTATAAAATCCTTCACCGATATCAGATGATATTGTTTTGTATTTGTCTTCCAACTTTAAAATATTAAAATAAAAAGGCGTGTCCTAAACGTAACAAAAAAGGACACGCCATTTATGTTTTACTTATTCAAGCTCATGAACAATAAGTCCTGAGCGTAATTTCGGTTCAAACCAAGTTGCCTTAGGAGGCATAATCTTTCCACTATCAGCAATATCCATAATTTGTTTCATAGTTACAGGATATAAAGCCAATGCCATCCTCATCTCACCAGAATCCACACGACGTTTAAGTTCGTCAAGTCCTCTTAATCCGCCAACGAAATCAATTCGTTTATCAGATCTAAAGTCTGTAATACCGAGTAGTTCATTAAAAATCAAGCGACTTGAAATATCTACATCGAGCACTCCGATAGGATCATTCGGGTTATAAGTACCTTCACGAGCTGTAAGACTATACCATTCGCCATCAAGATACATAGAGAAGTTATGCAGTCTGTTTGGCTTATAAGTATCATGTCCTTCTTTCTCGACAATAAAATTCTTTTCCAAAGCTTTCAAGAAGTCTGTTGAAGTATAACCATTAAGATCCTTTACGACCCTATTGTAGTCAAGAATTGTAAGCTGTGAAGCCTGGAAACAAACAGCCATAAAATAGTTATATTCTTCAGAACCTGTATGGTTCGGGTTCTGTTTAGCTTTTTCTGCACCTACAAGGGCAGCGGCAGCAGAACGATGATGACCATCTGCAATGTAAAGCGATGGCATAGAAGCAAATTCATCTGTTATGAGCTTTATATCTTCTGCTGCTGATACAATCCAGAACTGATGGCGGAAACCGTCAATAGGAGCAATAAAGTCATATTCCGGTTTGGTTGACGCATATTTCTCAAGCAGAGAATTCAGTTTAGCATTATCTGGATAAGCAAAGAAAACGGGTTCCATATTAGCATTGCATACACGCACATGTTTCATACGATCCTCTTCTTTATCACGTCTTGTAAGTTCGTGTTTCTTTATAACTCCTGTAAGATAATCATTAACATAGGCTCCAAGAACGATGCCATATTGTGTTTTGCCATTCATTGTTTGGGCATAAATGTAATAATGCTCATCTTTGTCCTGAACGAGCCAGCCATTAGCTTTAAATTTACTAAAATTCTCTGCAGCTTTTTCGTATACGCGAGGATCATATTCGCTAGTTCCTGGAGCGAAATCGATTTCTGGCTTTATAATATGATATAGACTTTTCTCATTATTGCCAGCTTCTGCACGCGCCTCTTCTGAATTAAGGACATCATACGGACGAGATTCTACTTCTTCAACTATATCCTTTGGAGGCCTGAATCCTTTAAATGGTTTAACAATTGCCATAGTTAATTTTTATATTTATAATGAATAATGATAATAGTTTTTTATTTATTTACTTGATATTTTGTACAGCCGTCAGTAAAATATGCATTAATCTGCCGAGCTGCTGCAATACCAGCATTTATATTAGCTTCAGCAGTTTGTGCTCCCATTTTCTTAGGTGTACTGAAATATCTTCCATCAAGTTTTTCTGCAAACTCGTCATTCAAATCTGGCTTGATATCTGTAACAAATTTTAAATCTGTTCGTTTCTGAAGCAATTCCAAAAGCTCAGGCTCGTTTATTATTTCCTTTCTTGCTGTATTTACAAGAACGGCTCCCTGTTTCATCTTTGAGACAAGATTAGCGTTAATGCTCTGTTTCGTCTCAGGTGTGGAAGGTATGTGGAGAGAAACAACATCACATATTTCAAAAAGTTTCTCTTGATTTTCCACAGCCGTTACCCCAGCTGCTTCAATGACTTCCTTAGGACAGTATGCATCATATGCATATATATCCATACCAAATCCCTTTGCTATTCTTGCAACATTTCTTCCAACATTTCCAAAAGCAAGTATACCAATCTTCTTGCCTTTAAGTTCCGTGCCTGCCTTTCCGTTATAGAAATTGCGGACTGCGTATACAAGAAGACCGAATACAAGTTCTGCAACAGCATTTGAATTCTGACCTGGAGTATTTTCTACAATAATTCCTTTTTGCTTTGCATATGCAGTATCGATACTGTCATATCCTGCTCCTGCACGAACAATGATTTTTAGTTCTTTGGCAGCATCAATAACTTCCGGAGTTATCTTATCCGAACGGACAATAAGAGCGTCAGCATCAGCAACAGCTTCAATAAGCTGACCTTTATCGGTATACTTTTCAAGTAGCAATAATTGATTGCCACAATTCTCGACTTCTTTTTTAATGCCATCCAATGCAACAGATGCAAATGGTTTTTCTGTAGCAATTAGTACCTTCATAATGAAAATGTGTTTTAAATATATTAAATATGCAATAAAAACTCAAAAGATGATTCTATTAAATTTTTAATCATAAAGATATAAAAACTTAATAGAGTCATCATTTATATTGAGTAAAAAAACTAATGCTGAGCTTCAAACTCCTGCATGCATTTAACCAAAGCCTTGACACCTTCGATACTCATTGCATTGTAGCAACTTGCGCGGAAGCCTCCCACAGAACGATGTCCCTTTATTCCGACCATACCCTGAGCAGTAGCATATTCAAGGAATGGTTTCTCAAGATCCTTGTACTCATCGTTCATAACAAAACATATGTTCATCAATGAACGGTCTTCCTTTGCAACAGTGCCATGGAACAATTTATTTCTGTCAATCTCCGCATAAAGAATGTCTGCTCTTTCATGAGCTCTTCTATCCATTTCCTCTACTCCACCATTCTTCTTAATCCAACGAAGAGTTTCGAGAGCAGTATAGATAGGAACTACAGGAGGTGTGTTAAACATGCTACCTTTCTCTACATGAGTTCTATAATCAAGCATTGTAGGGATTGTACGTCCAGCCTTACCTAAAGCATCATCCTTAACAATAACAAGTGTTACTCCAGCCATAGAGAGGTTTTTCTGTGCACCGGCATATATGCAATCATATTTTGAAACATCAACAGGACGGCTAAATATATCTGATGACATATCACCAATAAGAGGAACAGGAACATCCAAGTCTTTACGCATTTCAGTTCCAAAAATCGTATTGTTTGTTGTTATATGTAAATAATCGCAATCTGCCGGGCAAGACCATTCTTTAGGTATAAAAGTATAGTTGCTGTCAGCAGAAGAAGCTACCTCAACAACTTCACCAAATAACTTTGCTTCTTTCATTGCCTTCTTTGCCCACGTTCCAGTGTTTAAATATGCTGCTTTTTTTGCGAGAAAATTATATGGAACCATGCAGAACTCCATAGAGGCACCACCGCCAAGGAACAATACAGAATATCCGTTTGGAATATTCAGCAATTCTTTAATAAGAGCTATTGCTTCGTCAATTACCGGTTGGAAATCTTTCGCTCTATGGCTTATTTCAGCAAGAGATAATCCACTTCCGTTAAAATCAAGAATTTGCTTTGCTGTATTTTCAATCACTTCTCTTGGAAGGATTGAAGGACCTGCATTAAAATTGTACTTCTTCATGTAGATAATGGTTTTAGTTAATATTTTGCATTTGCGAAGTTACGCCTTTTATTTTGAACAGCCAAATATTTCTAATGGAAAATGTAAAATATAACTATTATGAGCACGTTTAGTATCAGAACGACACTTGTATACAAAACATCCTGTACACAATGTACAGAATGTTTGTTGTATAAAATAAAAATTACTATTTTACAAATTTTGCACCGCGTAATAAAAGGATTTTTACTTTTTTCCCTTTGGGAATAACAATTTTGTGCCATTCACCTCCTGTCAATGCAATTGAAGTCAGTTTTCCTTTGGGGGCGTTGGCTACTGCATCTTCCAAGTTTGAGTATTGTCCATTACCGGTTTTTGAAACATAGATATCATATTTTATATGGTGCTCTGCTAATTCTGGAATCTCCTTGCATAATGCATCTGCAAGGAGTGAAGCAACAACATTTGCACCATAAATGTTATAATGCGTATTATCTTGTCTGCCGTCAGGCAAAGATGGCGTTTCTCCTGGGGCAAAAATCATATGAAGTTTTTTAGAACCGTCAACACCTAATCCCTGTTCTAAGTCATGTGTTATTTTATTTGCATCAATAAATATGACATTCATTTGTTTGGCAACACGATAAGGTGATATAAGATATTCGCCATGGGTATCTATTAAGAATTTGCCGTCTTTCAAATTTTTCGATGAATTATCCCGCAAGTCATCATCCTCTACAGCCGTTTTCGAATCACTGAAATTCCTTCTGACTACGCTATTCATAAGAATTGGGATACCTCCTTTTTCTCTTGTCTCGCGAACATATTTGCGAAGAGTTGAGTCAAATGTAGTTCCTGGTTCTGTATGTCTTAAAGAGTCTTTTTTCTCATCATTATGTCCAAACTGTATGATTACATAATCTCCAGGCATGATTTTATCTAATACTTTTTCCCATCTTCCTTCGTTTATAAAACTCTTTGAGGAACGTCCGTTGACGGCATGATTATCGACAATAATATTATCATCAAAATAATTCATCAACATCATACCCCACCCTCGTTCTTGCTTGTCTCCAGATATATCTTTATTTGCCATAGTGGAATCACCAACCATAAAAATTGTGCGATGTTTGTCTGCTCTAAAAGAAGTCACTAAAATGATGGCTGTAATAAAAGATAATACCCTAATAATAGAACTCAATTTATTTTTAATCATAGTTATTACATTAATTTGTTTAAGAAACAAGCATGTCAGATAAGAAAACAATTCTATATCCGACATGCTTTAATCATTATATTAAAAAAAATATTAACCTTTTACGATCTCTATCATTTCGTCAGGTGAAACCATTTTCTGCTCTCCAGTATCCATATTCTTGAGAGTAACCATGCCATTTTGGATTTCATTTTCTCCGGCAAGGACGACAAATGGAATATTGTTAGCATTGGCATAGTTCATCTGCTTCTTCATTTTTGAAGAATCAGGGAACAGTTCAACACGAATTCCATTAGCACGTGCCTTTCCAACAATTGGCAAACAATATTCAGTCTCTTTTTCTCCAAAGTTAATAAAAAGCAATTGTGTATTTGTTGTTATCTCCTTTGGATACAAATCCAGTGCATTAAGGACATCATATATACGATCAGCACCAAAAGAAATTCCGACACCACTGATTCCTGGCATTCCGAAAATTCCAGTAAGGTTGTCATAACGTCCGCCACCTGTAATGCTTCCCATTGGGGTATCAAGTGCCTTAACTTCAAAAATTGCGCCAGTATAATAATTGAGTCCTCGGGCCAAAGTAAGATCAAGCTGTAATTCATTTTTCAATCCAACTTTGTCTGCCATTCCGAGTATAAAGCGAAGCTCTTCAATTCCTTTCATGCCAACTTCTGATCGAGAAAGGAATTCTTCCATTACCTTTAGTTTTTCTTCATTTGAGCCAGATAAAGAAATGACTGGTTGTAATTTAGATATCGCCTCCTCACTTATTCCATCAGCACGAAGTTCGTCATTGACTTTATCCAATCCGATTTTGTCCAACTTGTCAATAGCAACAGTGATGTCTACTATTTTATCTGCTTCGCCAACAATCTCTGCAATCCCAGAAAGCAATTTCCTATTATTGATTTTTATCTGTACTCTGATACCTAAACGTTGAAAAACTGTATCCATAATTTGAACCAGTTCAACTTCGTTAAGTAGTGAGTCACTACCTACAATATCAGCATCACATTGATAAAATTCTCTGTATCTACCTTTTTGCGGGCGATCTGCTCTCCATACCGGCTGAATTTGATAACGCTTAAAAGGAAGCTGTATCTCGTCTCTATGCATTACAACAAATCGTGCAAAAGGGACTGTCAGATCATAGCGCAATCCTTTTTCGCAAATTTTAGCCGACAGAGAAAGTGAATTTCGTTCTTTAAGTTGCTCATCCGTTAGCTTCCCGAGGAAATCTCCACTGTTAAGAACACGGAACAGGAGTTTGTCACCCTCGTCTCCATATTTCCCAAGAAGAGTTTGCAGCGTTTCCATCGCTGGAGTTTCTATTTGTCGAAATCCATAGAGTGCGTATACAGAGCGTATTGTGTCAAAGATATAATTACGCTTCGCCATTTCTAAAGGCGAAAAATCACGAGTCCCCTTTGGAATTGATGGTTTATTCATAAAATTCTCAGTTTATTTTCTTACAATAGTTTGTTCACGATCCGGACCGATAGATATAATTTTTATAGGAGTTTCGAGCTCTGCCTCCAAAAAATCAATATAATCTTTGAAAGCCTTCGGGAACTGATGCTCATCTGTAAATTTAGTCATATCAGTTTTCCAGCCTGGTAATTCCTTGTAAACAGGTTCTATTCCATGTTCAATATCATAAGGGAAATCACGAGTTTCAACACCATTCTTTTTATAGGCTACACAAGCCTTGATAGTATCAAAGCCATCAAGAACATCACTCTTCATCATAATAAGCTGGGTAACGCCATTGATCATAATTGCATAACGCAAAGCCACGAGGTCAATCCAGCCACAACGACGTTCACGTCCAGTTACTGCTCCATACTCATGACCAAGATCTCTTATCTTTGCCCCAGTCTCATCAAAGAGTTCAGTAGGGAAAGGTCCTGCACCAACACGAGTACAATATGCTTTCATTATGCCATATACTTCACCGATTTTATTTGGTCCAATGCCAAGTCCTGAACATGCTCCGGCACATATGGTATTTGAGGATGTTACAAATGGATAGCTTCCAAAATCAACATCAAGCATTGTTCCTTGAGCTCCTTCGCAAAGTATATTTTTACCGGAACGCAGAATTTTGTTTATCTCGTGTTCCGAATCAACTATTTCAAATTGTCGAAGATACTCAACACCTTCCATCCATGTCTTTTCAACATCTGTAATATCATAATCCGTATACCCGAGCTCTTTTAGCATCTCTTCATGACGCGCCTTGTGCTGAGCATATTTCTCAGAAAAATTGTCGAAAATATCACCAACTCGAAGTCCATTACGAGAAACTTTGTCCGTATAGGTAGGACCAATACCCTTCCCTGTCGTACCTACTTTATTCTTTCCTTTCTTTGCCTCGTAAGCAGCGTCAAGCAGGCGGTGTGTTGGCATTATAAGATGGGCTTTCTTTGATATCTTCAAACGCTTTGTAAGAGGGTGACCGCTTTTCTCCAGTTCTTTAGCTTCAGCCATGAACAGATCTGGAGCAAGAACAACACCATTACCGATGATATTAACCTTACCACCTTGAAAGATTCCGGACGGAATACTTCTCAAAACATATTTCTGTCCTTCAAATTCTAACGTATGTCCAGCATTCGGACCACCTTGGAAACGTGCGATGACATCATAATTCGGTGTTAATACATCAACTACCTTTCCTTTACCTTCATCGCCCCACTGCAAACCGAGCAGGACATCAACTTTTCCTGTATTCATTATTTATGCGTTTTAAGATTCTTTTTTCTTTTTATTGTCAAACTATGAAAATCCAAAGACCCGACAAAAATACTACTTTATTTTCTATTATGTATGTATAATTCAAAAAAAATTATTCTATATTATCCTTTTTCATAGCAAGACTCACAATTTTCTGATGCATGTCGCTAATTGCAGCAAAACAATTTAGACTATTCATTGCTGCATGTCTTACAGGTAACGAATCATCAGAAAGTGCAGCAAGAGCTTGATCGACGAATTCATTTATGTCTCTATCTGCAGGTTCGTGTCCTTTTCTAAAAAGACACGAAAATAAATTGTAACCACATATTTGTGTTATCGCATTATTTGAGGCAACCCAGACGAAAGCGTACAATGAAGCATTTTCGAGATGCTGATATAAATTGAAAGTTGCATACTCTGCTATCTCCTGTGTGCTTGTTTGTTCCATCCAAAGAGAAACAAGGTCATCTTTCATCATATCGCATGGCATAATTAATGTTGCAAGAATTTTACATTCTCTTACATTTTCTTTCCATAGTGCAATTGAAAGATCATAATTTTTTCCATACTCATTGGCCAACTCTTTGAGCGCAGGCAATTGAATACCCCAATTTAAGTATCCTCCGACACCTTTTCCTCTCATAGATGAAGATGCCACACCATTCATCATTAAAGGAAATTTTTGCTTAATTTTTTTTATTGTATCTTGTATTTCGTCTTGTCTCATCTTTATAGCTATAATGTGTAATGAGTTTATATGAGGGAGGCATAATCCTTGCTGTACCTCAACATTTGGTCATCATATGTCTCTGTGTAGTCAATATCAACGTCTTGAATTTCTCCATTTTTGTCAAACCTCGGTTTTAATATCGGATTTATGAATCCTTTATATGGTGCAAGATTAAGTTTAGAGTAACGGATTAGGACTTCTTCATGTAGTTTCTCGTCGATATTCACAGCATAATCCTCGACAATACGTTTCGCTGCCTCGTAGTCGCCTTCACTTTTAATTCTCTGAATTTCAGCAAGAAGAATTGCAAACAGTTTTCTAAGTGCTACATAGTCATTAATGCGTATAAAAGTTTTATTGTCCTTTACGAAAAATTCTATTACTTTGTTTTCTTTGCCTTTCTCATAGCACCAGTTTGCAATCAGTGCCCTATTCCTCATGTGAGCTTCTTCAATTTTGTCGCCAGGCTTAATTCTAACAAGTTGTGTCATAAGACCATTCAAAATGTAGGAATAATATGATGCTTTATAAGCTTCGACATCATCTAATAAGCCAAGTTTCAAAAGTTTTCTGTCGGCAATATAGTATAATCCGAACAAATCAGCTCTTGCTTCCTCTATCGTGCTTCCATATGCTTTTAGTGCATCTGGAGATATCCCGTCAAGTAGCTTTCCGCTTCCATGTCCAAGACATTCATGTAAATCTGTATGCAAGTCGTCGCATGCATCGCCATATTTATCGATAAGGCTTATTATTGTATCGTCATCAATAAATTCCTCCTTAAAGCCATTTCCCCGTGCGGCAACATTATAGGCATGTATTAAATTACTTATTGTTACACTTTTACTTCCATACTCAGCCCTAATCCAGTCAGCGTTAGGTAAATTAATACCAATTGCTGTTGACGGATACTCATCGCCACCAAGCATCGCTGCCCTTACAACATGGGCAGTAACTCCTTTAACTTTTTCTTTTTTAAATTGAGGAGCAACGGGAGAATGATCTTCAAACCATTGGGCATTATCGCTAATTGTCTTGGTTCGCTTTGTTGCCTCGAAGTCCTTATATTCTACGATGCCCTCCCATGTACCTTTTAAGCCAAGAGGATCACCGTAAACTTCGATAAAGCCATTGACAAAATCAACGTCAGCCGACTGTTCCTTTACCCATTTGATACAATATTCATTAAAAACGTGTAAATCGCCCGTTTTATAATATTTTATGAGGGTATCAATATAACCGAACTGCCCTTCGTTTTCAGCTACGTCACGAGCTTTTTCAAGCCAATATATAATATGCTTAATAGCATTACCATACAAGCCGTTTAAAGACCATACATCCTCAGAAATCTTGCCTTCTTTTTTTCTCAATGTTGAGTTCAGTCCACAAGAGACGGGCTCAACCTCATCTGGAGTATTGAAATTCTTGTAAAAATCTTCAACTTCTTTCTGTGATACACCGTCATAGAAATTGCAGGCAGACCCTTTAACCATATCAATACCTTCTTTCGTGTTTACACGTTTGGTCATAAATTCATGATTGAATATCACATCACGAAGCTCATCAACGAGTGAATCTGGAGTTTCTCCACAAGAAATAGGGAGTAGAGAAGCAGGAATACTATTAACAGCATTTCTCAAGAACTGTTCCGAGAATCCAGGGACAAATTTTTCGCATCCATAATGATGATGAATTCCGTTAGAGAACCATACTTTCTTTAAATACTCCGACATAGCTTTATAGTCCTCTGTATTTTTGTCAACCTTATCTGAGGTATATATAGCCTCAAGCATTTTCCTTATCTTAAGATTATATTTTCCACATTGGTCAAATGTGATGTCTCTTCCCCAAAGAGTTGCCTCAGACAGATAATAAATAAGTTTTTTCTTATTCAAAGGCAATTTTTCAAAGTCATCAAGCCGGTATCTAAGCATTTGGATATCAGCAAAACGCTCATCGGAATATTTAAAGTTTTCCATATAAATAAAAAGTTAAGTCGATTCTAACAAATTCTATCCTATAGGCTTTGGCACGAGCATTTTCTCAGACTTTGGAGTATCTGAAAATTTATATTGTCGTGGAGTAATGCCTTCAAATCTATAGAAGGCAGCATAAAAAGATTGCCTATTGGCAAAGCCAACCATGCTGCTAATGTCTTCCATTGTCAGTGCTTTATATTTTTCGTCTTTCAGCAAGAGCATAGCCTCAGACACTCTGTATCTATTTACGAAAGAAGTATAATTCATACCAAATCGTACATTAAGCACTGCTGATACATATCTCGTATTTGTACCTATGTCAATAGCCAAACGCTTGGCTGAATAAGTCTTTTCCTTGTACATTTTCTTATTCCCGATATATTCAACGATTCTGTTCATCAGAATATCCATAAGTTCCGGGTTTACGAGATTGAGATAAGTTACATTCTTTTCTTTCTTTTCTCTAATATTATACTTTGCCATACCTATTAAATATTATTGGGCATATTAGCCCATCCTGCTACAATACATTTTACTAATGCAAAGGTAATGCAAAAAAATTACACAAAAAAATATTTACGAAACTTTCATTTCTGGCAGACGTTAAAGAATTTAAAGAAGGTCCTAAAGAGTAATAACAAAATATCCATGTTACTCTGTTCAAGTATGAGCAACATGGATATTACAAGTTATACGATTACAAACCGCAATTTATTTTTGATTCTTTTTGTCTTTTATCTTCTGAACATAAGCGTCAATTACGGCAACCGCAGTAACATTTACGATATCACGTACAGAACTCTCAAAGTCTGTAAAATGTATTGGCTTATTAAGTCCCATCTGTATCGGGCCGATAATCTCAGCATCCTTATCAAGACATTTCAAAAGCTTATAAGCATTATTTGCACTACTCAAGTTAGGGAATACAAGAGTGTTGACATCCTGGCCTTTAAGTCTTGAGAAAGGATATTTAGAGTCGCGCAGTTCTTTGTCAAGAGCAAAATTCACCTGCATCTCTCCATCAATAGCCAAATCAGGGAATTCTTCCTGCAACTCAGCTACAGTTTCATGTACTTGCAACGGACTGCCACAATCATCGGTGCCGAAGTTTGAATAGCTTATCATTGCAATCTTTGGCTCTTCGTTAAAGAATCTGACAGTAGAAGCACTAAGTTTTGCAACATCTAAGAGTGTATCTTTATCCGGATGTCTGTTGATAAGCGTATCGGCTATATAATATACACCCTTACTGGTATTAAGGATATGCATAGTCGCAAAATGCTTGTATCCTGGCTGAATTCCAACTACCTCTTTTGCAACCTTTATAGTATTTGAATATTTTGTATACAGACCGGTTATAAAAGCGTCCGCCTCACCAGTCTCAACCATCATCATACCAAAATAGTTGCGCTCAAACATCTTGTCGTTGGCCTCTTCAAAAGTATAGCCCATTCTCTGTCTCTTTTCTGCCATAATCTTAGCATAGCGCTCACGTCGTTCACTTTGGTTGTCATGTCGCAAGTTAACGATTTCAATGCCGTCAAGATTAAGGTCGAGTTCCTTGGCGAGTTTCACGATACGCTCATCATTACCAAGTAATATAGGCTGGCAAATGCCCTCTGCTTTTGCTTGTACTGCTGCTTTCAGCATAGACGGATGCAAGCCTTCTGCAAATACGACTCTCTGTGGGTGCTTTCTTGCAGTATCATAAAGTTTCTGTGTTAGCTTTGTCTCTTGTCCGAGCATCTCACGCAGACGGTTCTTGTATGCAGACCAATCTGTAATTGTAGTACGAGCCACTCCACTTTCAATTGCCGCCTTTGCCACAGCAGCCGAAACCTCGGTGATAAGACGTGGATCTACAGGTTTTGGTATAAAGTAAAGCGGACCAAAAGTGAGGTTGTTAACATGATATACATCGTTTACCACATCTGGAACAGGTTGCTTAGCCAAATCAGCAATAGCGTTTACTGCAGCGAGCTTCATTTCTTCGTTGATTGCAGAAGCGTGTACGTCCAATGCTCCACGGAATATATATGGGAAACCAATTACGTTGTTAATCTGGTTAGGATAGTCCGAACGTCCGGTACTCATCAAAACGTCAGGACGGCTTGCCATAGCATCTTCGTATGAAATCTCAGGCACAGGGTTCGCCAGGGCAAAAACAATAGGCTGTTCAGCCATAGAGCGAATCATATCCTTTGTAAGCACATTACCTTTAGAAAGACCTACAAATACATCAGCACCCTTTATAGCCTCCTCCAGATTGTGTACATCGCGGCGATCTGTTGCAAAAAGTTTCTTCTGTTCTGTAAGATTCTCCCTGTCGCTTGTTATTACTCCCTTTGAATCGAGCATAACGATATTCTCTTTTCGTGCGCCTAATGCTACATACATCTTTGTACATGATATAGCGGCTGCACCGGCACCATTAACAACGATTTTCACTTTTGAAATATCTTTGCCATTCACTTCAAGTGCATTTTTCAAACCGGCAGCAGATATGATTGCTGTACCATGCTGGTCATCATGCATTACAGGAATATCGAGTGTGCGTTTCAGTCTATCTTCGATATAGAAGCATTGTGGTGCCTTTATATCTTCAAGGTTTATTCCGCCAAATGTAGGAGCGATACGTTCTACCGTTTCACAAAATTTCTCCGGGTCTTTCTCCGCAATTTCAATATCAAAGACATCGATACCTCCATATATTTTAAACAGAAGTCCTTTGCCTTCCATAACCGGTTTTCCACTCATCGCTCCGATGTCACCAAGTCCCAGTACGGCTGTTCCGTTACTTATTACGGCAACAAGATTCCCCTTATCTGTATATTTATATGCATCATCAGGCTTTTCCTGAATTTCAAGGCAAGGGAAGGCCACTCCTGGAGAGTAAGCCAAACTAAGGTCTGTTTGTGTAGAATACGCTTTCGTAGGCTTTACCTCAATTTTTCCAGGTCTTGAGCCTTCATGATAAGCCAGTGCGGCTTCTTTTGTTATCTTAACCATAATGTTTGAGTTATTATAATAGATTTTAGATTTCTTTTCTGTAGTTTTCTGATGCAAAATTAATAAAATTAATAGATAAACAAAGAAAATATCAAAAAAGTTTGTAACTTTGTACCAAATTGTAACAATAATGCATAAATACAACAATACAAATATCTCATATCACCGACAGGAACTTCGCGAGAAAATACTTCGCACAGCCGACAATATGTTTAAACGCGAAGGGATAAAATCCGTGCGTATGGATGATATTGCTGCACGTCTTTCAATATCAAAGCGCACTCTCTATGAGCTTTACGACAATAAGGAAGACCTTCTTCTCGAGTGTGTGAAAATGGATAAAGACGACTTTGCAAAACGAATACAAGACTATGCCATGACGGCAGAGAATGAGATAGATATTGTGGTAACGTTTTTCCGTTACAAGCTTGCTGATTTCGACACGATAAGTCCTCTGTTTTTTGATGATCTCGACAAATATTCTAAAGTCAAAGAGTTCTTACGTCAGCACCATGCAAGTCAGCAAGAAAGTTCGTATGAGTTTATAAGAAGATGTGTTGAGAGAGGTTTTTTTGCTCCACATATTAACTTTAATATAATACAGGATATTTGTGATACTTTCGTGGAGTCGAAAGTAGCAGAAACTCTTAGTCGCAAATATACATTACGTGATATTTTCCTGAATTTCTTCGTTGTTCTGTTACGTGGCTTCTGCACGGAAAAGGGTCTTATTCTTCTCGATCGCTATATAAAAAAGAGCAAATTATAACATCTGTGTATAATATTTTCTATTCAGATATGGAATCTATATTTTTTTGTAGCTCTTCTCGGCATCATTCCGCTTGGTGATAATGATGGTCGTGGTGCTTCGTTAAAGTCTCTTTCCGAAACAGACGGTCCGTTGTATCTTGCACCTCCATACTGTGCATAGCGCTGACGTATACGGTCTACATAATCTACTGTTTCAGAACCTCTCATATATCCGTTTTTTACTATCGGATCATTATAATATTCAGGGCTTTGCAATTTTAAAACATAAGGTGCGACATGACTCCACCTGTGCGGATTCCCCCCATATTTTCTCGTTAGAGCCATAGCATCTTTTATATGATTATAACCACCGTTGTAACTTGCCAATACAAAGTTCTGTCTTTCTGCATTTGAAGAAACATCACGGAATTTTGCTGTTAGCTCAGCCAAATATCTAACTGCAGTCTCTATACTTCGCTCTGGATTAAACAAGTCTGAATGTGGAAGTCCGAGGTGGTCTGCCGTAGACGGCATAATCTGCATCAATCCGCAAGCTCCAGCCCATGATTTTGCATTAGGGTCGAAACAAGACTCCTGATAACATTGTGCAGCAAGCAGTCTCCAATCCCATCTTGCCATTGGTGCATAACGTCTAAACAAAATATCGTATTTTGAAATAACTCCACTTGCTCTGTCTAAGAAAGGTGCATAAACATGTCTTTTTATGCTCTGCGCAGAAAAAAGATATTTTTCTTCACTTTTCACTTGTGCCATAATCTGGGGCTTGTACCAATTGTCAAGAGCCTTTGCAAGTTCCGTATTGCCTTCTTTTACAGCCCATCCCATGGCAAGAGAATCTATTCGGGCGCCACAGAGTCGCAGTCCCTTTGCCTCTTTCTTCGGAATCATAAATGCGATAAGGTCTGCTTCACCTTTCTTCAGTCTATCCACCATCTCTGTGGTATCCTTACATACTTCCACCCGCAATGAAACTCCAATATGCTGTGCAAACTTTTCACAAAGCAGATATTGGGTTCCCATTCCGTGTCCGTGGTAGTCAAAGTATGTCTCTGGACCACTCATTGTGAGTACTATCATTTCTCCATTTTCAATAATGTCATCCATAGATAGGATGCCCCCAAAAGTGTTTTCTGCTGTATCATTAAGCGTTTCTCCCCATGGTGTTGTATCATTTCCACGTTTGCCACCAACACATGAGCAAGTCGCAATGACCAAGACTATTGCAGCTATGAAAATATGTATTTTATTGAGCATAAATATCCAGTTATAGTTGTTTGTCCAACATTAATTGTTCAAATTAAATACAAAGATACAACATTTCTTGCAAATTAGAAGCAATTTATTTAATTTTGCCCGAATATAAATTAAATCGACAATTATATGGGTCGGCAAATAATGAAATAGGTATAGAATTATTTACTTTAAAAGATAAGCTTATGATACGAATAGCAGTCCAGTCAAAGGGTAGACTTTCTGATGACACGATGAACCTCCTTGCAGAATCTGACATAAAAATCAATGCAAAACGACGTACTCTATTAGTCCAGTCATCAAATTTTCCTATAGAAATTCTTTATCTCCGCGATGACGACATTCCACAGAGTGTTGCTACAGGGGTTGCAGATATTGGTATCGTCGGCGAAAACGAATATTGCGAAAGATGTCCTGAGGCGGAAATCGTTAAACGTCTAGGTTTCAGTAAGTGTCGTCTCTCGCTTGCTATTCCCAAGGGCGAGAACTATGATGGCCTACATTGGTTTGACGGTAAAAAGATAGCAACTTCCTATCCTAATATCCTTGACAAGTATTTGTTGGAAAACAACATCAAAGATGCCGAAATCCATATTATAACCGGTAGTGTGGAGATAAGTCCAGGAATAGGTCTTGCTGATGCTATATTTGATATTGTTAGCAGCGGTTCTACTTTAGTCAGCAATAATCTTGTTGAGGTAGAGACTGTTATGAAAAGTGAGGCTCTACTTATAGCAAATAAAAATCTTGACAACGAGAAGAAAGCAATCCTTGAGCAGCTCCTTTTTCGCTTTGAAGCCGTGCGCAATGCAATAGACAAGAAATATGTGCGCATGAACGTACCTAAGGCAAGTATGGATGAGATAATTAAAGTATTGCCAGGATTGAAAAGTCCTACTGTTATTCCTCTTGCCGACAAAAACTGGTGCTCCTTGCATACTGTACTTGATGAGAAATGCTTTTGGGAAATAATCGGTAAGCTGAAAGCTCTCGGAGCTCAGGGCATTCTCGTTACACCTATCGAGAAAATGATTCTTTAAACCTTGCAAAATATGGAAATAATAGAATATCCGGAGGTAAAGGACTGGAACAAGATTGCCGTTCGTCCGCAAATAGACCTTACCTCCCTTTACAGTACCGTAAATTCTGTACTTGAAGACATCAAGGCTAATGGTGACTCTGCAGTTAGGGAATACGAACAGAAGTTCGACCATGTGGAGCTTCAAGATCTGCGTGTCAGCGACGAAGAGATAGCTGAAGCTATAAAGGATGTAGATGCGGAGCTTCTTTCTGCCATCCGTCTTGCTCACGACAATATATACAAATTTCATGAGGCTCAGCGATTTCAAGGTGTGCATGTTGAGACGCAGCCTGGTATAGAATGTTGGCAGAAGAGCATTGCAATAGAGAAAGTCGGACTATACATTCCTGGCGGAACGGCGCCTTTATTCTCTACTGTCTTGATGCTTGCCACTCCTGCTCGTATTGCCGGATGCAAGGAGACTGTTTTGTGTACGCCTCCCGGAAAAGACGGAAAGGTAAACAATGCTATCCTTGCTGCTGCCAGTATTGCCGGAGTTACACAGATCTACAAAATCGGCGGTGTCCAGGCTATCGGGGCTATGGCTTACGGCACAGAAACGGTACCTAAAGTATATAAGATTTTCGGTCCTGGCAACCAATACGTCATGGCTGCGAAACAGGCTGTTAGTCTTCATGATGCAGCCATCGACATGCCTGCCGGTCCATCGGAGGTTTGTGTCATAGCTGATGAAACGGCAAATGCCACATTTATTGCTGCAGACCTCCTCTCTCAGGCTGAACACGGCACG
The DNA here is from genome assembly GCA_002314055.1 of Prevotella sp. UBA1104. Taxonomy (GTDB): domain Bacteria; phylum Bacteroidota; class Bacteroidia; order Bacteroidales; family Bacteroidaceae; genus Prevotella. Next base: position 12,349 of record DCBP01000037.1, on the reverse strand, counting down.
GACTCACAGGCTCTACTCATTACAACATCAAAGGAAATCTTAACCAATGTTTCGAAAGAGTTGCAGAATCAACTTGCCACATTACCGAGGAAGGATTTTGCTGCCAAATCCCTTGCTAACAGCAAGGCGGTTCTCGTTCATGACTTGGATGAGTGCATGCGTCTTTCTAATGTCTATGCTCCGGAGCACTTGATTATCGCTACAGGAAACTGCCGTAAACTTGCCGAAAAGGTCGTTAATGCCGGTAGTGTTTTCTTGGGCAATTATGCTTGCGAAAGTGCCGGCGACTATGCCAGCGGAACAAACCACACTCTGCCTACCCATGGCTATGCCACAGCATATAACGGTGTAAACCTCGACAGCTTTTGCCGCAAGATTACTTTTCAGGAAATATCCCACGACGGTATACGTAGTATAGGCAGAGCTGTAGAAACAATGGCTGAAAACGAATCTCTTATTGCTCATAAAAGGGCTATGACATATAGAATAGATAGTTTGAAGCAACTGACAGAAAATACTGATTAATAAATCCCATTGTTTTTGGGACTATAATATATTATAAAAATGAAAGACCTTGATCAACTTGTAAGAAAGAATATTCTTAAACTCAAACCATATAGCTGTGCGCGTACAGAATACAGCGGCAAAGGGGCACGTATATTCCTTGATGCTAACGAGAATCCATATAATGAACCTTTTAACAGGTATCCAGACCCTCTGCAAACTGATATAAAGAAAAAGATATCGACAATTAAGCGCGTTTATCCTGAATGCATATTCCTAGGCAATGGTTCCGACGAGGCTATTGACCTTGTCTACAGGTGTTTTGTCGAACCAGGATGCGATAATGTCGTTGCAATAGAACCTACTTATGGTATGTACAGGGTATGTGCTGAAATAAATGACGTAGAATACCGTGCAGTGGAACTTGAAGAGAATTTTCAACTCTCTGCCGACAAAATTTTGAAGGCGTGCGACTGGAAGACTAAGGTTATATGGCTTTGCTCTCCAAATAATCCTACTGGAAACTTGCTCGACCGTGATGAGATATTGAAGATAATTAATGGATTCGAGGGATTTGTTGTTGTTGACGAGGCTTATTCTGACTTCTCCAAGCAGCCACCATTACGACTTGAATTACATAAATATCCTAACCTCATTGTTCTCAACACTTTCAGCAAGGCATGGGGATGTGCCGGTCTTAGACTGGGTATGGCTTTTGCTCATCCTGAGGTTATTGATATTTTCAATAAGGTTAAATATCCTTACAACATTAACTCGCTTACTCAAAGAGAAATCAGTCGGCAGCTTGATCATAAATATGATGTCGACAAATGGGTGGGTATCTTGCTAATGGAAAGAGACCGTGTCATGGAAGCTTTTTCTCTCTTGCCTACTTGCAAGAAAGTTTATCCCTCGGATGCAAATTTCTTCCTTGCTGAAATGACTGATGCTGATTTGGTGTATAATTATCTGAAACAGAATGGTATAATTGTCAGGAACAGAAATCAGGTAAGTCTGTGCCACGGTTGTCTGAGGATAACCATTGGCAGTAAGTCTGAAAACAGCGAATTACTCTCTGTACTTAGACAGTTTAATGGGTAACGACTTATGCATAAAACTATAAATTCAAACAGGAATGTATTTTACAGGATTAATAATTGCCATAATGGCGTTCCTCATTATCGGGATATTTCATCCGGTAGTGATAAAAACTGAATATTATACCGGTACTCGACTTTGGTGGATTTTCTTGCTTCTCGGCTTGGCTTGCATTGCTGCAGCTCTGTTTGTTGAGAGCATCATCGGATCTGCAGCTCTCGGTATCATTGGTGCATCATTGTTATGGTCTATTGGGGAATTGTTTGAGCAGAAAGAACGCGTCAGAAAGGGATGGTTCCCGATGAACCCTAAACGCAAGCATGAATATGGAAAAAGTGAGGAGGAGAAGTAATGAAGACTAAATTGATTGTTGTAGGAAAGACTAACGACAAGAATATAATACAAGGCATTACTGACTATGTAGGTCGCATTGGTCACTATATGCCTTTCGACATTGTCATAATCCCTGAACTTAAAAATACAAAGAGCCTCTCTCCTGATGTTCAGAAGGAGATGGAAGGCGATTTGATTCTAAAGCAGTTACAGCCTTCCGACTTCGTCGTCTTGCTTGACGAACATGGTAAAGAATATCGCAGCATAGAATTTGCAGCATGGATAGAGAAGAGACGTCAGGCTTCACAGAATCTCACCTTTATCATTGGCGGTCCGTATGGATTTGCAAAGAAGGTCTACGACCGTGCCGACAGTAAACTTTCACTTTCAAAGATGACTTTCTCCCACCAAATGATTCGTTTGCTTTTCGTTGAACAGATTTATCGCGCCTGTACCATCATTAAGGGTGAACCTTATCACCACGAGTAAAAGGTAGAAATTAGTATTGCGAAATATAAAAAATAAGTCCAGCCTTATGAGGGGATTCCACATAAAGACTGGACTTTTTTATTTTATATTGAACCTATAGCAATTTCGAAATTTCCTCAAATTTCTTTCCCATATTCAAGTTCAGGTAGATATTATAGAGAGCTGCTGCCCAACGGTCTTTTTGGTCAGGTGCCAGCTGACGATAATGCTCCATATAGGGCAGAGCCTTTGAGTATGCGTCCTTTGCATGTGCCTTGCTTCCCTTTCCACCATTTTTCTGAGCCTCGAAGGCAAGATTTAGATACGCTACACCTGCCGTATAATATGCGTCTGCTACGGAATCGTTTATTGCAATGATATGGTCGCATACCTCTATACATTTTTCGTATTCGCCAATGTTAAGCAATATGTTCCCCTTAGCATACAGGAAGAGTGTATTCAGCGAATCGCCTTCAATGGCTTTGTCGGCTACAGCCATAGCTGAATCCTGCATGTTGTTGGAATTATAGTAGTCAACAAGTCTTGTAAAGAAATACTCCGACTTGGGATATTCTTCAACCCCCTTTTGCAAAATGTCCCGATACTCCCCCATCCGTTTTTCTTCATTATATATATCGGCAAGAAAACGCATGGTGTTCTCTCTGCCGTTTTTATAAAGAAGTGCATTTGCCGAATGTTTCTCCGCCAGTCTGTTTTCGTGGAGTTTTACTCCGCAGTATGTTGCAAGATATGATGCCGACAGTGCAACTGGTTCTGTAGCAGTATATTTCATAGAGGAGAAAAGCGGCTGACGGGTGCAGTCGATATATGCATCAAACATACTGAAGGCTTCAGCAAATTTCTGTTTTGATAAAAAGAAAAGACCGCCACTATACAGGTTTTTGCGGAAAGGCACAAGGAAATCCATATTTTTCTTTCTGAATCTCGGCTTTACCCTATCCTTCTTGTCAGGCAGAGCATCTATACTATCCATCGCCTCGTAGGCAAGAAACATCTTGCGGTTAGTAAGGAAAAGTGCTGTCGTATCATACGCCTGCTTCAGATATAGTTTTTCATTACCCTGTTCGTATTGTTTTTTTATAGCCTCGGTCAGAGTCAACCAAATCTTCATATTCTCTCTGTTGGCTGAGTCCTGCAGTAATTTACGCATTGAAGCCTCTGCTTTGTCAAGATTTGCCCCGCTTTTTATATAGGTTTGCGCTTGTGCTATTTCTTTCTTTTGGGCATAGGCGCAAATCCATACCGGCAATAAGGCGAACATCAAGATAATGAATCTTTTTTCAACTAAACCAAACAATCTTTTCATCCTATCAAAAAAATAAAAAAAGGTCAAGACAGGCTACATTTCAAAGTAACCTCTCTCGACCCATATTTTTGAAAAATAATTATTTTGTCAGAGCCTCTGCATCCTTTGTCTTAGGATCATCAGCACCGAGAGTACGATACAGGCAAGTATAGAGCGAGTAAGCCCAGTTTGCCTTATATTCCATCTTCTTGTCAAGATCCTTGGCCTTGTTCAGATACTCGATAGCCTGATCGTAAACACCAATGATAACCTTCTCTGCAGCAGCAGGTATACGACCCTTTGTCTTTGCAGAAATCTGCTCAGCCTTTTCCTGTGCAAGGAACATGTAGCAGTTTCCAATAGAAGCTATAACAGGTACGTTATCCGGCATAATCTCAGCAGCTTTCTTCAAGTCCTCGATAGCCTCTTGCCATTTGTGGTCGTTCATATAAGCCTGACCTCTCATTGCAACAGCAGCGAAATTCTTTGGGTTCTGTGCCAAAGCCTTGTCAACGAGAGCATTGAACTCTGCCTTACGACCCTGAGCAAGATAAAGAGATGTGAGATTGCTGAACACTACCTGATTGTCTGGATACTGTGCATAGATGTTCTCTACCTTCTTTGTAACGGCAAGAGTATCCTCGTGACTCTTCATCGTATTCTGCAAAGCATTAAGCTTTACGGTCATGGCATCCTTTACATATGCTGTATCTGTAATAGCCACATCTGAATATCTGTCAGCAAGGTCATACTCCTGTCCGAAGAATGCTGAGAGTGCTGCAAAATATGCAATCTGTGTAAGATACTGGTCTTGACCGGCTGCCTGGAAAATCTTTGCGCTACCACTGTCTACATATGAGCCGAATGCAGCAGCAGCCCCCTTGTAGTCCTTGGCATCATAGAGAGCCTGTCCTGCATTGATAAGCGCTGCACGTGCAGGCTGCAAACGGGCTGCATTCTTTGAACCGAACTTTGGCTTAATCTTACCCTTTGCATTTGGTTTGTTGTCATACTTGTCACACTCGAGTGCAGCCGTAAGTGCTGTCTCTGCAGCCTTATACATAGCCGGTTTGTTGGCAGTCTGCTCATGCTTTACCTGATCCTGCAGTTCCTTAGCCGACTCTGTGTTGTATGCATCGAGTGCGAGGTCTACAACCTTGTTGTAAGCTTTAGCCATGTCCTCATCGTTAAGCGAAGCCTTAGCCGACTGAATCATTGTCAGAGCCTCGTTGTAGTCTTTAGCCCCGAGGATTGTTTTGATGTCTTGAGCATACATTGACGCACTGCTGAGTGCTGCCAATGCAAAAACCATGATTTTTTTCATTTCAGTTTATTTTTAAAGTTGTTTGATTGTTTATTCTTCTGTCGGGAGGTTTTCATTATTCTCACCCTCCGACGGCGTTACTTCTTCGTTGCTTTCTACACTTGTATTGTCGCGGCGGATTTCCTCACTTGCCTTGTCGAAGTTCGCACGGCTCTCCTCTTCGGCAACTGCCTCAAGGTCTGAGCTCATCACCTTGCAAACGCTTGCGATGACATCGTTTTTCTTCGTCAAGTTAATTAGTCTTACGCCCTGTGTAGCACGTCCCATTACTCTACATTCCCTAACGGCAAGTCGGATAACTATACCGCTCTTGTTTATAATCATCAGGTCGTTGTCGTCGTTTACAACCTTTATTGCCACGAGTCTTCCAGTCTTTTCGGTTATGCCGAGCGTCTTCACGCCCTTGGTTCCACGGTTTGTAACGCGGTAATCTTCCACATTACTGCGCTTACCGTATCCGTTTTCGCTGACAACCATAATGGTCTCATTCTCCGGATCGTTAACGACAACCATTCCTATCAGTTCGTCATCTCCACCGTCGAGTCTCATTCCTCTAACACCGGTAGAAGTACGTCCCATTGCCCTTACGGTATTCTCGTTAAAGCGAACAGCACGTCCGTTCTTGTTGGCGAGCACCAACTCGTTGTTTCCGTTTGTCAGTCTAACTCCTACTACTTCATCACCTTCGTTGATGTTAATAGCATTAACGCCGTTAGCTCTCGGACGACTGTATGCCTCGAGCAGAGTCTTCTTTATCACGCCCTGCTTCGTTGCGAACACTACATAGTGGCTGTTGATAAAGTCCTTGTCGTCAAGTCCTTTCAGGCGCAAGAAAGCATTCACGCTGTCATCGCTGTCGATATTGAGAAGGTTCTGTATTGCCCTACCCTTGCTACTCTTGTTTCCTTCTGGAATCTCATAGCACTTGAGCCAATAGCAACGACCCTTCTTCGTGAAGAACATCATCGTATTGTGCATCGTTGCCGGATATATATATTCGGTGAAATCCTGTTCACGACTGTGTGCGCCCTTGCTGCCTACTCCGCCGCGTGCCTGCTCGCGGAACTCGCTAAGTGGTGTACGCTTGATGTATCCCAGATGACTGATAGTAATGACAACAGGATCATTTGGATAGAAATCTTCCGGATTAAACTCCTCACTTGAGTATTTAATCTCCGTACGGCGCTCATCGCCGTATTTCTCCTTAACTTCCTGCAACTCATCCTTCATAACCTTCTTGCAAAGCTCTGGATCATCGAGAATCTGCTGCAAGTAGGCAATCTGGCGTTCCAGTTCGTCATACTCAGCATGCAACTGCTCCAGACGGAGTCCGGTTAGCTGACTGAGTCTCATGTCTACGATAGCCTTTGACTGGAGCTCGTCGAGATTGAACCTCTGTTCCAAGTTGCGCTGTGCGTCAGACGGGGTCTTGGATGCACGGATGATATGTACCACCTCGTCGATATTATCGCAGGCGATAATAAGTCCTTCGAGGATATGAGCACGCTCCTGAGCCTTCTTCAGGTCATATTTAGTACGTCGGATAGTAACGTCATGACGATGCTCTACGAAATACTTCACGCATTCTTTCAGTGTGAGCAAGCGTGGGCGTCCTTTAACCAATGCAATGCAATTTACAGAGAATGAACTCTGTAGGGCAGTCATCTTAAACAGTTTATTCAGTATGACATTTGCATTAGCATCCTTCTTTACATCGATAACGATACGCATTCCCTGGCGTCCGGATTCATCGTTGGCATTAGTAATGCCGTCGAGTTTTCCCTCTTTCACGAGGTCTGCGATATATGAGATAAGCTGTGCTTTGTTTACGCCGTACGGTATTTCGGTTATAACGATTTTATCATGCGAATCACCGCTTTCTATCTCAGCCTTTGCACGCATCACGATGCGTCCGCGACCGGTTTCATAAGCATCTTTTACGCCCTGTATTCCATAGATATATGCTCCTGTTGGGAAATCCGGTGCCTTTATATAATGCATAAGTCCGTCGGTATCTATTTCCGGGTTGTCAATATATGCACAGCAGCCGTCGATTACTTCTCCCAAGTTATGTGTAGGAATATTTGTCGCCATTCCCACGGCAATTCCGTTTCCTCCATTTACGAGCAGGTTTGGAATCTTTGTCGGCATTACCGTTGGTTCGAGGAGCGAATCATCGAAGTTGTTTGTCATATCAACGGTGTCCTTGTTTAGGTCATCCATGATATGCTCTCCCATTTTCGATAGTCTGCACTCTGTATAACGCATAGCTGCCGGGGAGTCACCGTCTACACTTCCGAAGTTACCTTGTCCGTCGACGAGGGTGTATCGCATGTTCCAGTCTTGTGCCATTCTTACGAGGGCTCCATAAACTGAGCTGTCGCCATGTGGGTGGTATTTACCGAGCACCTCTCCTACGACACGTGCACATTTCTTGTATGCCTTGTCGCTGGTGTTTCCGATACCCATCATTCCGTATAGAATTCGGCGGTGTACCGGTTTAAATCCGTCTCTCACGTCTGGCAGGGCTCGCGCCACGATTACCGACATGGAGTAGTCGATGTACGAAGACTTCATCTCCTCTTCTATATTTATTTTGAGGATTCTGTCTTGGTCAATTGTGTTACTGTTGTCCATTAATATTTAGTTTGTTAATTTTCTTAAATATTGCATTTAAGGCTATTTTTGTGCGTTTTAAAGCACTTTGCCCAATTTGGGTGCTAAGTTACTCAAAATATTTCACCCGTGCAAATTTTAAGTTCTAAAACTGTTTGTTGGTCTTATTTGGCCGGTTACAACGCATCAACTTTCATCTTGTGCTGTTCTTTCGAATTTTCGCCATTCAGCCCATCTTGTTTATCCTCTCACAAATGGCTCAGTTACATCATCTAAGTATGTTGCTTACGTTGTCTAAACATATTACTTACACCCCCTAAATAAGGTATTCTCCAATAAGGTATTCCTAAAATTGTTTCATGTTTCATTAAGGTCTTTCCGAAGTGCAGAAAAAAGGTTTATATTATATATATTATATA
>DCBP01000037.1:0-4250 GCA_002314055.1 Prevotella sp. UBA1104 | reverse complement strand
TATATAATATATATAATATAAAAATATGTTTCCACTTTTTTGAAGGTGCTTAATGAAACATGAAACAATGAAACATTTTGTCGAATTAGGAATGAAAGGTTAAGGATTAGGCAGATGAACTTCTGATTACAGATTCTAAGCTTTTATATATACAATCCTAAGCGTATGGTGCATAAATATACCATTAAAAAGGAGGAAAGTGCCCTTTTATTAAAAAAATATCAACAAAATTTTGTCATTTTAAGAAAAATGTTTATTTTTGTAAGCGTAACATATATAGCTAAAATCTATAAACGCTAACTTTAGCGGAAGTGATCCGCATAATAAAAGAAACGCAACGGTATTAATTGAAAAAAAGAAAATTTATTATTAAAGTGCGATATTTCATTGCAGTGTTTACACTGATTCTATGCTTTGCTTATGAGATGAATGCACAAGTAACTACTACCGACAGTAGCTTCATCAATAAGGCAAGACCTATAAAATTCAACGTAAACAAAACGGACATTGCAGAACAAGACAGGTTATGGATTACTTCTGTTCTGGTTCCAGAGCTAAACGCTTTGGGAGAGGACGGTATTGTACTCGGACGTTCCGGTGCTTCACCGGAGGGACCGACTACTAATAACTGGCGACTTGCTCAGAGCAGACGTAAGGCAATGGATGCAATCCTTGCTGAATACGGTATTGCTACAAGTCGCATCCGATATGATGTCGTGGCTGAAGACTATCCTCTCCTTGGGGCTCTCATGCGACTCGCCAACGATCCTTTGTATCCAGAATTCGATTCTATTGTAAATAAATACAGAAATGGTGGCGATGCTCTTAAGAATGCTCTTTTAAAATACAAGAGCGGCAGTTTGTGGCAGCATATCTTTAAAGTATATTTCCCTAAGCTTAGAGCTGTCAGAATCATGGCTATCGACCGTAAACTTGTCGACATTACGCCTCTTGCCTTGCCCATCAAGGCTGTTCCGATGCTTTTTCCTTACGACATGACTGTTGTGGCTCCTGCTCTGAGTATCGATGTTCCGCAATATACTCCGCCTACTAAGATTTCTCGAAGAGAACTGATGAGCGTAAAGACGAACTTGCTGCTCGACTTTGCTTATATGCCGGGATACGACCGCTTCTGCCCTATCCCTAATGTGGCTATCGAATATTATCCGCTTCACGGACATTTTACTTACGGAGCGAGTTTCGACGGTCCGTGGTGGCAGGACTATGATGCCCATAAGTATTTCCAACTGCGCAATTATCAGCTCTTTACTCGATACTACGTGAAGAGTGGCGACATTGCCAAGCGTCGTCCCGGTGAGGGGGCTGCTTTCAAGGGCTTATTCTTTAATATGTATGCGCACGCGTTCCTATATAATATATGCTTTGGCGAGAAGCGCGGATGGGAAGGCGAAGGTTGGGGCGCCGGTTTGGGTATCGGGTATGCCGTACCGCTCGGTAAGTCGGAACACTGGCGATTGGAATTCGGCATTCAGGCCGGGGTTTTCAACACCAAGTATGACCCTTACCAATGGCTCTGTCCTATTGACCCTGATAGCGACAAACAACTATATTACTACAAATGGTATGGTGAAGCTAAGAATTTTAAGAAAAGACAACATAGCTACTGGTGGCTCGGACCGACAAGGGCGGAAATTACTCTTAGCTACGACATCTTTTATAGAAAATGGAAAAATTGAAGAATTTAAAGATTGAAAAATTAAAAAGCTAAAAATCTTCGTGCGACGGCGTTTCTACGACCGTCGAATAAAATAAAAAATACAATGCAACTGACTACATCAACCATATCATCCACCTTCTTTTCTGCATGCCGTCGTGCGTGCAGAACAAGGAGTGCTATGTGTTTGGTAACTATGTTTATCTGTCTTTCTGCATGCGAGCGTGAGCCTGACCTGCATCTGCACCAGGGCACGGAGATTGAGATGCAGTTGCCAGTTGTCGACCTTAGTCTTAATGCTCTTTGGGACTACCTCTTTAAATATGATGAGGAATACGACTGGCAGGCGGAATGGCTCTACGGATGGGACGATACTGACTTGGCTCAGTTCGGAAAGATTGGCTACGAGGAACCTACGGAGTTCGAAATACGTCGTTACTTCACGCAGCAGACGCTCCTCGGGCAGCATAATGCTCCATATTCTCATCATATCGAGGGAAACTTGCTCTCGGCGAAATACGACTTTGGTTTCTGGGACATATTGGCATGGAATGATATTAAGACTTCAGACGGTGTGCAGAGCATTCATATCGACGAACAGTCTACTTACGACTTCGTAACGGCGTTTACAGGACAGACGATGTATCCATCGAAATACAACGCTCCTAAGTATAACCACTCGTTCTATCAGCCTGAGGAACTTTTTGCAGGATATGACAGCGGTATTGATATTAACCGTAGTTTGGAAGGTTTTACGTTTGATGCTGAGCGTAACTGCTGGGTGAGAAGGCTCGACATGGACTTGCAGCCTGTTACATACATATATCTCGTGCAGGTCATTCTGCATAACAACTATCGCGATTTTCGCAAGGTAACGGCTACTGACGGTACGGCGAACCTCAGCGGTATGGCGCGCTCCGTGAAACTGAACACGGGGGTGACGGGGACGGATGCCGTAACGGTGAGCTTCAACACTCGTATGAAGTTTGACGTGAATGGAAAGAATGATGAGAAGGTGGATATTATTGGTGGCAAACTGATGACGTTCGGAATGCCTAATCTTAATCCGCATAAGTTGAGCACCAGGGCATATAAAGAGTCGCTGTCGAAGATTGCTGAGACTGACCTTAACAACCGCCACTACATCGACGTGAACATGCAGTTTTACAACGGTAAGGATTCTACGCTCGTCTTTGATGTTACCGACCAGGTTAGGCGACTTTTCCGTGGCGGGGTGATTACTATCGATGTTGACATGGATCATGTGCCGACTCCTAACCGTAAGGGTGGCTCCGGCTTCGATGCCGTAGTGAAGGATTACGATGAGGAGGAATGGGAATTTGATATGTAAAAATTAGAGAATACAATAAACACTTTTATTAACTTTTAAAACACTATTTCTTATGACGCGAATTCAACAAGCAAGTGCAAATTTACGTAATATTTTCGTAAAAGCACTCATATGGAGTTTTGAATCCTAGTTTTTTTCTTGGTCTCATGTTAATTTTCTTTGAATATTTTGTTATTTGTTGATGGCTAACGTGTCCAAAGGCTTCTGACTTTGGAATGTATTGCCTAATCAATCCATTTGCATTTTCAATGCTTCCTTTCTGCCATGAAGAATACGGGTCGGCGAAGTAAATGTCTACTCCAAGTCCCTTACTAATCATTTCGTGGCATGCGAATTCCGTTCCGTTGTCAGTCGTAATAGACTTGATATGCTGCTTGAATGGAGAAAGCAGACGTATTACAGTTAATGCCAATTCTTTTGCGTTTTTTCCCTTAGACAACTTTCTCATGAATACCATATTTGTTCTACGCTCTGTCAAGGTTACAATAGCTCCATGATTACCCTTTCCAACAATTGTATCCATCTCGAAATCGCCAAACCGCTTGCCGTCAGCTTCAACAGGTCTCTCGCTGATACTTGTTCTGTTGGGAATGGAAGTACGTTTGCCACCGACTGGTCTTGCACGATGCTTCAACCGATGTCGGCAATGCTTATATAGGTTTCCACCTGATGCCTTGTCCTTGCGTATAATTTTATATATGCTTTCGGCACAGATATGCTTGTCTTCTTTTGCCAGTGCACCGGAAATCTGTTCCGGAGACCATTGCTCGCAAACAAGCAGATGTATGGCTTCTTGCTTGACAGCTTCGTCCACAGAATGGTTGCCTGGTTTCTTATGCTTTGTGCGCTCTGCATTGGCTTGGGCTGTCTGCCAATTATAATGCCCTCTGACACCGCTATTACGCTTTAACTCGCGTGATATGGTGCTTGGACTTACGTTTATCGACTTTGCGATGTCTTTTTGTTTCATTCCGTTTTGGAGTTGTACATAAATTGCGTACCTTTGCTCCGAGGTTAATTGTTTGTACTTCACAATGCAAAATTAATTAATCTTTGGGAGACAGCGGTCTCCTTTTTTTATTTTTATGCATTGCTTGTCGTTTTTTCGTTCCGCTCTTAGGAGGCTTTGCGCCTCCTGCCGCTCTGGCAAACCTCCGCAGTGTTTTTCATAGTTTTGGCTAGCGCAACACTACAGAAAAATTGCACTTCTAAATAGAACTTGCG
>DCBP01000118.1:1093-37779 GCA_002314055.1 Prevotella sp. UBA1104 | reverse complement strand
CGAAACAGATAAATAACACGAGCGAACGATTGGTAGACGACCTCAAGGCGCGGTTGTCCACCAAGAGTACGGTGAGTATTGCCGCCGCTTCTTTCTCCATCTATGCCTTTGAGGCACTGAAGAAGGAACTGAGTCAGGTGAAGGAACTGCGTTTTATCTTCACCTCGCCAACCTTTGTGACAGATAAGACGAAAAAGGAGAAACGGGAGTTCTACATCCCGAAGCTCAACAGGGAGCGCAATCTATATGGCACGGAGTTTGAAATAAAGCTCCGAAACCAGTTGTCGCAGAAAGCCATCGCCAAGGAGTGTGCGGCTTGGATATGCAAGAAAGCAAGGTTCAAGTCCAACTCATCGCAAGAGGGTATGGGCGGATTCATGCATTTGTCGGATTCCTCTCAGCATGTCTATCTGCCAATCAAGGACTTCAGTACCTCGCAGCTTGGTATCGAGCGAAGCGATGATGTATATACAATGGTCAACGTATTGCCTTCGCCTTCAGCCGAATCCTATCTCCAGATATTCAACCAGCAGTGGGAGAACGACGATAAGTTCAAGGACGTGACAGACAAGGTGCTGGAATACATCGGGACGGTGTATCAAGAGAATGCGCCCGAATACATCTACTTCATCGCCCTCTACAACATCTTCCACGAGTTTTTGGAAGACATCTCGGAAGACGTATTGCCGAATGAGCGCACAGGGTTCAAAAACAGTCTCATTTGGAACAAACTCTACAACTTCCAAAAGGATGCCGCCCTCGCCATCATAAACAAGTTGGAACGCTACAACGGTTGCATTCTCGCCGACAGCGTGGGCTTGGGAAAGACGTTCACGGCACTTGCCGTCATCAAGTATTACGAGAACAGAAACAAGAATGTACTGGTGCTCTGTCCGAAGAAGCTGAACGAGAACTGGATTACATTCCGTTCCAACTACAAGACAAACCCGATAGCCGCCGACCGTCTGCGTTACGACATCCTCTTCCATACCGACCTATCGAGAGAACACGGCAGCACCAACGGACTTGACCTCGACCATATCAACTGGGGCAACTACGACCTGGTGGTCATCGACGAGAGCCACAACTTTCGCAATGGCGGTAACGTGGATGAAGACGATGACGGCTTGGACGACGACCCGTTCGATGATGCCGAAACAACGGAAGCCATCAATCGTATGAATGCATCCCGAAAGCCTCGCAAGGAAAATCGCTATCAGAAACTGATGCGAAAGGTGATTCGTGCCGGGGTGAAGACCAAGGTGTTGATGCTGAGCGCCACCCCTGTGAATAACCGATTCGGCGATTTGAAAAACCAGTTGCAGTTGGCTTACGAGGGAAGAAGTGCCGACTTCGACGAGGCTTTGGGCTTGGGCAAGAGCGTAGACGACATCTTTGTGAATGCGCAGAAAGCCTATAACCATTGGGCGAAGTTGCCAGTCGAGGAGCGAACCACACAAAGGCTGCTCGACGACTTGAGCTATGACTTTTTCCAGATGCTCGACGCCGTGACCATAGCTCGCTCCCGAAGCCATATCGTGAAGTATTACGACACGAGTGCCATCGGCGAGTTTCCCCATCGCTTGCCTCCCGTTTCCCGTCGCCCGAAGTTGACAGACATCAGCAATACAATAAACTTCAAGGACATCGCCACGGAACTGGACCACCTCAATCTGTCTGTCTACACTCCATCACTCTATCTGCACGATAGTGCCAAGGGCGCCTATGTCATAAACTACGACGGCGAGGGCTTGTCGATAGACGGACGAGAGAAAGGTTTGCGCAAGTTGATGGCAACCAACCTGTTGAAACGATTGGAGAGTTCGGTCAACTCCTTTCGTCTCACCTTGGAGCGCATCAAGGAATACATCGATAAGACTATTATGCTAATAGATGATTATGAAGAACGGAAAAGAATTCTTTCTGTATCCTCAACTATGGGCAAAAGCATGTCGATGGCGGCAGAGCCGAGTGTGTCGGTAGACATGACTGCCATCGCCGAAGGCTTGGATGACGAGGATGCCGCCCCATTCGCCACGAAGAAATCGAAGATTAGCTTGGCTGACATGGACTATATCAGTTGGCGCAGAGACTTGACCTTCGACCAAAAAGAGCTGCAGATGCTCCTCTTGATGCTGAGCGACATCACGCCCGAGCACGACAGCAAGCTACAGATGCTCATAGCCGACCTAAAGGATAAGTTCAATCATCCCATCAACGAGGGCAATAAAAAGGTACTCATCTTTACCGCCTTCGCCGATACCGCCGAATACCTCTACAAGAATCTTGCCGAGAGAATCAAGGAGGATTGCGGACTGAACGTGGCTCTTATCACAGGTAGCACGGAGGGCAAATGCACCATACCAAAGTTCGAATGTACCTTTAATAATGTGCTCACTTTTTTCTCGCCTACCTCAAAAGGCAAGGCAGACATCTTTGGAAACAGTTTCAAGCCGACGGCAAAGAAGGATTGGCTGAATGAGGATATCGACGTATTGATAGCCACCGACTGCATCTCGGAAGGTCAGAACCTGCAAGATTGCGATGAGCTCATCAACTACGACATCCATTGGAACCCAGTTCGCATCATCCAACGTTTCGGGCGCATCGACCGCATCGGCAGCAAGAACAAGGAGATACAGTTGGTGAACTATTGGCCCGATATGGAGCTGGACGAATACATCAAGTTGAAAGGCAGGGTGGAAAGCAGAATGAAAGCCACGGTATTGACATCCACAGGTGATGACAACCTGCTCAGCGACAATGAGAAGGGCGATTTGGAATATCGTCGCAACCAGTTGAAGCACCTACAAGAAGAGGTTGTGGACATCGAGGATATGGACACGGGTATCAACATCATGGATTTAGGCCTAAACGAGTTTCGTCTCGACCTCCTGCAATACATCAAGGAGCATCCAGACATCGAGCACGCTCCATTCGGCATGAGCGCCGTGGCTGAAGGTTACAAAGCTGGTATCATCTTCATTTTGAAGAACCACAACAACGCCGTCAACATCGACAAGAAAAACCTGTTGCATCCGTTCTATATGGTATACCTATCAGATGACGGCAACGTGATATGCGATCATCTGCATCCGAAGCAACTCCTCGACACCATGCGACATCTCTGCAAGGGCAAGAAAGATTACGACCGGGAACTTTGCGCACGGCTAAACAGGGAGACAAACGACGGAAGGCATATGGAACACTACAGCGAGCTGCTGCAAAAGGCGATAGACAGCATCGTGAAAATCAAGGAAGAGAGCGATATCGACAGTCTGTTCTCCATGGGGGAAACCACGGCACTGTCAGGAGAAATAAAGGGATTGGACGACTTCGAACTTATCACATTTCTTATAATCAAGTGAATATGGCCGATAATATATTGCATTTTCCAGATTTTACGATAGTTAATAGAGTTGTGCCGAAGAACAGTTTTTACAGGCATTTTGAGGTGAGTAGCCGAATGAAATCATTGTTCGTGGACAACATCGAGCAGATTGTTTGGCTCTACAAGTTGGCACCAAGCAATCTACACATCACCGATGGGAAGGAGGTGCATGAGATAGCCGTCTTTCTTGTAAAACAAAAACAGGCAACCGACTGTCAAGAACTCCTCCGTTTCATTGACGTTCAGATGCCTCGCCACACATTGTTTATCTTGCAACAAGGAGAGAGCTTTCGCTTGCTCGTAAATTACAAGCGATGGAAAGACTCTAATGTCGGTACGTTTGATGTTGTTAAATCTTTTGCAACACAATGGTTGACGGCACAGTTGCTCATTCTTCGGATAGATGATACACAGTCTATGGACATGCTCTATGAATCATTGGTGCGTCAAGTTGCCTCTTCTCAGATTTTTTCTTCTCAACAAAATTTGTATCAAGCGGTGATGGAGACACAAGAAGTTGAGGCTATCAAGAAAGAGATGGAAAGTGTAAAAAAACGGGAAACGAGGGAACGGCAACCACAGAAGAAGTTTGCGTTGCACAAAGAGTATCTCAGGTTGAAAGAGCTGTTGGATAATTTGTAAATCGTCAGTAAGATTAGCGGATAGTATGAAGTCTATACTTTCCGCTAATCTTTTAAAGAATGTCGGTTTACAGTTCCACACTCTCAATCTTCAGCTTTATCATTCCTGCCGGTACACGAACGTCGACAACATCGCCGGCTTTCTTGCCGAGCAGAGCCTCAGCAATGGGCGACTTGATACTGATTTTGCCCTCACGCAAGTTTGCTTCGTGTGGACTGACGATAGTATAGTCCATACTCTTGCCGGCAGCAACATTGGTAATCCTAACCTTGCTGAGCAATCCAACGCTATCGCTCTTTAACTTAGACTTGTCGATAACACGGGCATTTTCAAGTATGCGCTGAAGAAAACGTGCCCTTCCCATAAGTCGACCCTGTTCGCGTTTTGCAGCGTGATACTCGAAGTTCTCGCTCAAATCTCCTTTGTCGCGTGCTTCGGAGATGGCATCTTTTACCTGTGGCAGTTCTACGGTTTCTAAATGATGAAGTTCTTCGGCTATTTTGTCGAAGCCTTCCTGTGACATATATTCCATAATATTTCTTTTTGTTTCCCTATTTGTTTTGTTGGCACTCTTTGTCTTTGGGGTTTTATCGAACTTGTAGGACAGACAGTACCAATAGTATTTTTTATCGGCGTGCAAAGTTAAACAAAGTTTTCATTATGGACAAAAACGTGGGCCTCTTCTTACCTTAAAGTAGGTATTTATAGATAAAATAAAGAAAAAAAACCATGAAACCTTGGAGCTTTATAAAATAAATTGTATTTTTGCAGAAACTATAAAGTATATACAAACTATAACGATATAGAGGGTATGAAGAGACTTTACAATATAATATTGGCATTAGGACTTATGGTTGCTCCTATGGCAGTTCATGCCGTTCCGGCTGTCGAGATAATAGAGAATGATTTCGATGGTCAAAAGGGAGGTATTTCTTTGCGGGTAACAACCGACGGAAATGGGCAGACTCGTCTACGTGTGACAAATGCAACAAACCAGACAATACTGATATATGATATTTCAGGTGCACCGATAAAGAAAATTAAAGTTGATGGTGCAGACAAGGTTTATGAACTGAATCTTCGAAAGGGATGTTACATTGTAAAAGTGGGCAATGTCGTAAGGAAGGTTTCTGTAAGCTGAGAATTCTACATTTAAGAATATAAAGATAAAATGCGGCAAGGGTGGAGTTGTATATACTTATCCTTGTCGCTTTTTTTATGGAAGGAAAACTCTTGTCCTAAGGTAACGGACAGCCTATATCTAATAATAGAACGTAAATATATAACTATAAGGCTTTAACGCAATATGGCATTATCAAACATAGAGAAACATTACAACAAGCATCCTGAAGATTTGCGCTTACTGCGCAGACATGGAATCGTGGAATTTGAAACCACCATGTATCATTTGCACCGTTTTCTGAAACCAGACTCTTTTATCCTTGATATAGGAGCAGGAACTGGACGTTACACTTCAGCTCTTATGAAAGAGGGATATAAGATAAAAGCTGTAGAACTGGTACGACGCAATATTGAAGTATTTCTCAAGCGAGAGCCAACTGCTGATGTAGTGCAAGGTGATGCAAGAAACATGCCGTTTTTGCCGTCGGGTTCTGCCGATGTAACACTCTTGCTCGGTCCGCTATATCATCTCATTGGGGACGATGAAAAACTGAAGGCGTTGAATGAGGCAAAGCGCGTAACGAAGCCTGGCGGACTTATTTTTGTTGCTTATCTGATGAACGAATACAGCATACTGTCATATTGTTTCGATGAGGACAGAATAGATGGACTGATGGAAAAAGGTTTTGTAGACAATAATTTCCATATACAGGCTCAAGCCGATGAACTGTATGATTATGTACGCATTGACGACATAAACCATCTGGACAAAGAAGCTGGACTGGAGCGTATAATGATTTTTTCGCCCGATGGTGCTGCCGACTATATGCGTACACGTTTAAATCATATGAGCGATAGCACTTTTGCACATTTTATTGAGTATCAGAAGTGTATATCCGAGCGTGCCGACCTGATAGGTGCTGGCAGTCATGTAGTGGATGTTGTAAGAGTGCCGGTAGCTTATTAGTCATAATCCTAATTTATCCTTTTCTGCGTATTAGGCAGCAGTCCGGCAATAATTCCAAGTAATGGCAGAAATGCGCTAACCTGGAAGATGAATTCGATACTCGTCTTGTCGGCAAGCCATCCAAAAAAGGCAGAGCCGAGACCACCCAAACCGAACATCAGTCCGAAGAATATGCCGGCAATGAGCCCAACTTTGTCTGGCATCAGGTCGGTAGCGTAAACCACTATTGACGAGAATGCAGAGGCAATTATCAGTCCTGAAAGAAAACAGCAGATTATAGTCCATGTGAGATTGACAAAAGGCATGGCAATTGCAAAAGGTGCAGCTCCAACGATAGAAAACCAGATTACGTATTTTCTTCCGAATTTGTCTCCCAGCATACCTCCAGCTACTGTGCCTATGGCAAAGGCTGCAAGAAAAACGAAAAGGAATAATTGTGAAGCGGCTACCGACACACCGAATTTGTCAATCAAGAAGAATGTGAAATAGCTTGTGATACATGCTGTGTAGAAATATTTAGAAAAAACGAGCAGTATTAAAATTATAAGAGCCCAGTATTTTGCCCGACGGGAAATGTTTGTGTTCAGTCCTGCTGTTGTTTGTGGATGATTGGCAGCAAAACACAGTCTTGCTTTATACCATGTTCCAAGTCGAACCATAATCAGGGCTGCAAGCAAGGCTGCCAAGGCAAACCAAGATATCGAGTGTTGTCCGTATGGCAGTATTATGGCTGCTGCGAGCAGAGGACCTATTGCGGAACCTCCGTTTCCACCGACTTGAAAAATAGATTGTGCCAAACTCTTTTTCCCTCCTGATGCAAGTTGTGCCACACGAGATGCCGTAGGGTGGAATACTGAGGAACCAAAACCAACAACGCTTACGGCAATTAGTATAGACAGGTAATGCTCAGAGAAAGCAAGTACGAGTAGTCCTATGAGAGTGAAACACATTCCAATAGAGAGGGCATAGGGTTGTGGCCGTTTGTCGGCTGCCAATCCGGTGAAAGGTTGCAGTATAGACGAGGTCATTTGGAAAACAAGGGTTATTATGCCAATCTGTGCAAAAGAGAAGTCGAATTTATCCTTCAGTATCGGGTAGATAGAAGGGATTATCGACTGTATCATATCATTAAGAAAATGTGATATGCTACAGATAATGAGCATTGAATATACTGTGCCTTCCGTCATCTGTGGCTTTCCGCTTATTCTTTTTTCTATTGACTTAAAATTCATAATATTCAAAGCATATTAAATTTTATTGGTTGTTCTGTGTTTTAGGCGAATAGCATGGCGCATTTAGCAATTTCAGCAGTTCACCGTTTACGTAATCATTTTCTTGTATATTTTTGTCCAAAAGTCCTGCAATGGAATAGTTGCATTCACCGCAGATATCAACTCCGATAAGTCTGTTGTGTTGAAGAAGTGAGACAACAAGTCTTTTCAGTTCTGGTAGAGTAGCCTTGCCTTGATCCCAGTTTGTGGCTTCGTCGGTGGGTGAGAGCACGTCTTTGTCAATGGAAACATAGATGGGATTGCTGAAATGAAGATTATAGAAGCGTTGCCAAGCTTGACGGTCGTGGAGTTTTGATTCAGGGAAGCATACTATTCGATGAGAATATTTATTGGGGATGTTGGCAATAAGCTTATCTGAAGTGCCCACAAGTACTATTTTTTTTATAAAAATGTTATTGTCGAGCACACTTTTTACCCAATCGCCACAAGTTAAGATCTGTTCAAAAAGTGGCGGTTGCATATCGGGGTGGTGGTCAAAAACCACAAGAGAAAATGCCTCATGTATCTTGTCTGTGAAGAACTTCGATATATAGTGATAGTTCCCCGAGTCTATAAAATGCAGACCATGAGGACTCAAATCTTTTATTCGCTGGCAAATTTTTTGTGCAGCCTCGCTGTCGCAGAAACAGTCGGCTCCGCAAATGTCGCTACAGTCAATCCATGTGACGGCAGCATTCTTGTAGAAGTTCTCTTCCTTGTAGATATTGGAAAAATTCAGAATAGTAATTTTCTTCTGCATAACATTCCATTTAAAGTTATTATTCGTAGACTGTAGCAACAATTCTACGTTCTCCGCCATAGTTGCGGAATTCACACAAGTAGATACCTTGCCATGTGCCTAAGTTCAATTTGCCGTTAGTTATTGGGATGTTGAGGCTTACTCCAAATAGCGAACATTTTGCATGTGCTGGCATATCGTCGGCACCCTCCATTACATGATCGTAATATGGTTCATTTTCTTTTACTATATGGTTCATAATTTTTTCCATGTCGCTTCTCACATCAGGATCAGCATTTTCATTGATGGATAGTGCACATGAAGTATGTTTTACAAAGAGGTTCAGCAACCCCGTTTCTGGTAGAGGCTTGGGTAAGTGGTCAAGAATCTCATTTGTTATCAAATGGAAACCTCTGCGTTTTGCGGAGAGGCGGAATTCTGTTTGGTGTATCATATTTCTCTTCTTTTAATGAACATCCATCCCAGACGGTGGCTCTTACCTTTTTTAGATAGAGACCGGATAATGTACATGCCATCCGGAATGTTGTTGATATTCAAGTTTTTTTCGTATTTTTTTGATGTAATTATGTTATTGGCAACACTTTCAATAAGTATGTATTCTATATCAAGAGTGGAAGGTATTGACGGAAGTGCAACGGTGTTTCCATTGTTGCGTATCAAACCTTGTCTGATGGCATTTTCCTCGTTTGCATTATTGTTGCTTTGTGCAGGACTGCTTTCTTTCCCATAGCGGTCAATAGCGGTAACGGCAAAATATTTTGTCCTTTCGGATTGTGGCACGTCGAGACTTGTACGTTTTGTTCTTGTTGCAATTATGTTACGCGGGTCATTGATATTTACAGGAGCCACGTCGCTAGCATATACATTGTAATAGAGTGAGGAGTTATGGTCTTCCCATGAAATATTAATTATATCGTTATCGTATTTAACAGACAAATTTGTTGGCATAGTTGGGGCTTCGTGTTTATACCAAGTCATTTCTGGTACGAGGGCAGGATAGAGGTTCTGTTCCTGTAGGGTATAATCGTAGAGACCTTTCATGTTGTCCATCAGGAACTTGTTTCGGAACATTGCTGTCCCGATACCCATCTGTCTGCAAACGTTCATTTCGCGTTGAATTTCGTCAAAGTTCCAGTTTGCCTCTTTTGGTGACAAGAAGTAAATACCCAGTCCGGCACTTACCGTTTTTCCATGACTACGCTCTTTCCAGTCAGCGGCAAACGGAAAGAAATTGTCGCCTCGGAAATACATCATCGGATAGATTTGGTCCATCCATCCTTCGCTCATCCAGCGTTCTACATCCTGACATCCCTTATCTTCGGCATTCCATCCCCGGCTCCAATAGCGGTTCAAGTCATTACGCTTTCCTATAGGAGAACAACTAATTTTTACCCACGGCTTTTCAGTCTTTACAGCATCGTGAACAGTTTTTACAATGCAAGAAATATTCTGTCTGGCTTGAGCCTTAGAAATAGAGAGTTTCATTGTTTCCGGGTAACGGATATAGTCGAGATGTATGCCGTCAATGTCGTAATTGTGGACTATTTCGCGACAGATATTAGCTATATAGTCAGCCGTACCTTTCTTTTCCGGTCGCATAAACATCTCATTGTCAATCTTCATCAACAGTTCAGGATGTTTGCGTTTCAGATTCTTTGGTCCGGTACCATTAGGTCTACCAACAGGTATACAGACTATCCATGCGTGGCATTCCATGCCACGTTTATGACATTCTTCAATGGCAAATTCCAATGGATCATAACCTGGTGACATGCCAGGATTACCCGACATGCATCCGTCCCATGGTTCAAATGTTGATGGATAGATAACAGTTCCTCTGATGCGTGTTTGCAAGAGAATGGTATTGAAATTAGCTCTTTGCAAACGGTCGAGTAATTCCCTAAATTCCTGTTTTTGCTTTTCCATTGTACGTGGTGTATGAGCATAAGTCCGTGGCCAGTCAAGTCCGCCTATAGTTGTCATCCATACAGCCCTAACTTCGCGTTTGGGTGGAACAGAGCTATAGCTGTCGGTGGTGAAGATTTGTGCTGAGGTAGTAATGCAGATAAAAGCCAATATTATAGTGAATAATTTTCTCATTTCGAATTTTTAAAGTTTTGTTTGGCAAAGGTAATGCAAATCGAGAGGATAAAAAAATGAATTCATTCATTTTTTATCCCGAGATGCAGCTTACCTTATTTAAAGGTAATGCAAAAATCCGATTAAGCGAGTGAAATGATAATTTATTATTATTTCCGAGCGTAAGGATTTTATTCAAATCGAGAGGATAAAAAAATGAATTCATTCATTTTTTATCCCGAGATGCAGCTTACTCTGTTGAGTCGCGTTTCATTCGCAAATCAATAAGCAATACTGCAGTCTCTTTTTCCTCTTTGGGAGCACCCTTGGGCTTCCAAGCCACAATGAAGCGTATAGAGGCATAAGTCGCTTTATATCCTTTTGCTTCCCAGTTATGAAGTTTGTCTTGCATTTTTATCGATAGCATGGCAACATCGTTGCCTGTGGCAGGATTACAGAAGCGGCTGTCGTGGTATAATAAAGTTGAACCACTTCTGAGCGATAGAATTTCTTGTTTGAATTTACAGAAGAAGCCGAGGTTCACATCTTTGTGTGAAAGCTGCAACAAAATTTCGTCAGGCATACTATATGTTTTTTTGTCAAGAAAATGTTGATCACTACGCATCTTATTGAACAAATAGCTATTTGTATGAATGGTAAGATTCTTTTTTGCGCGTGTCATACCTACATAATATCGTCGCAGTATCTCGTCGGTGGGATGTTCAGGGTCTTTTATCAGCATGAAAACATTGTCGAATTCCTTGCCTTTGGCTTTATGGATAGTACTTACAACAACATCGGCATCAGCAATGTCGCAGAAATCTTCCACGTTTGATTCAAACATGAATTCCCTAAAGTCGCTGTAATATTTAGTACGGTTGGTCAATTCGAAAATCCTAATACATCGCTTCAGATAAGCGAGGCTGCTGCTTTTGAGATATTTTGAAAATGTTTTGTCCTTAGCCTTCTCCCAAATGTCATCTGTAATGATTGGGGATTGGGTGGTTGAAACATTAGTGGTGATACACTTTGTGAAATATCTTGCTTCTGCCATATTCCAAAAGCGTAGTCCGTCCATAGATTGTATGAGTTTGGCTTTTACTCCATATTTGTTCAGTAGGGCGAGCATGATTAACGCTTCCTCGTTTGTTTGCGTAAGTAAACAGCAACTGCCGTTGTGTTGTCTGTTTATAATCTCTTCAGCAACAGGAAGGTACATGAAAATAGGTTTATGATTGATGTCAAATGAAAGATGTTCCACTACTTTCACGCATCCGTCTTCATTGCTCATTGAAACAATATGTGTTGTTTTTATTCTTTGAGAAATACACTTTGCAAAATCATTTGCAGCGTCTACGACATGTTTAGCGCTGCGGAAGTTTTCGGTCATCTCCACGAGTCGGCTTCCTTGTATTTTACTTAGCTGATACATAAATTGGGAGTTGGAGCCGCGAAACTCAAAAATATTCTGGTCGTCGTCGCCAACGGCAATGACGCGCATATCCCAATTAACCTCCATAAGAGCGCATACCAGGTCGTAATCGTCTTTATCCATATCCTGAGCCTCATCAATCACGAGCACCGTCTTGCCAATTCTGTTCTGTTCCACTTCACCCTGTCTTATCATCATGGCAGCTTTCTTCACGACCTCGTCAGCTTCGTCAAGATTACCAATTCTGCCGAGCAAGTCAAAGCAATATGAGTGGAACGTTTTTATTTCCACGAAGTGAGCTGCATTTCCAATAAGCTGCATTAGTCTTTGTTTGAATTCAGTTGCGGCAGCACGCGAGAAAGTAAGCATAAGAAGCTGTTCATGTTTTACGTCCTCAAGCAACAATAATGATGCTAACTTGTGTACAAGTACACGAGTCTTGCCACTGCCGGGGCCTGCAGCCACCACGATGCAGTGAGAAACCTTGTCGTCGATAATGTTTTTCTGTTGCTGTGATAAATCTCCGAACAGTTTTTTGTATTTGCCTTTAGTTATGTTTTGCTCTATCTCGGTGGCACGTTCCCCTTTGAAGTATTTATTGACGAACTGTCTGTAGTTCATTTGAAAATAATCTTTCACATATTGCAATGCTGCATTATAGTCTTTTACCATAAGGTTGGCATATTCGCCAACGATGTGGATTTGTTGGATTTTCTGCTTATAGAATTCGTTGAGCATCTGATAATCAGCCTGCTTGTATTGAAGGCGATTTTCCTTAAGGCGTCGGATGCTCATGGCATTATAGAGTACAAGAAATCCACCGTCGAGCTTTAACGCTCCGATTCTTGAAAGATAAAGAAGTGCTTCTTCAACGTCTTCAAGTTGTAGGTTGTTGAAGTCGATGAACATGGAAATATTGTTTGATTTTATTTCGTTAAGCAATTCTACAACAGAGAACTGTACGGCTCCATTTTTTATTTCGACAGTCTTATTCTCGTCGCTTTCTTCTTTATTCTGGTTCTTTTCTGTTTTCTCTGCCAAATTATATAGCCATTCAATTATGAAACGGCATATTTCGATTCTCTTTTCAAAGCGATTTATTATAACTTCAATGTCGCCTTGTTTTGAAAGGATAAGACATCGCTGTTCATCGGTCTTTTTCCTTGTATAGCCTTTCACTACAAGAAAATACAACAGCGTTCTTATATTCTTTTCCGTTGAATTTTCAATGCCGTTGCAGACGGCATTTTCGTTAAGTTGCTTATATGAAATATGTAGTGCCTTGTCTGGAATCTGTTCCAGAATGAAACGTTCCAATTTGGAAAAACTTTCCAACTTTGTCAATGCTTTTCGTTCAGTTCCTCCGTTATCTTGCAGATATGCCGAGATGTCGAGCGTATCGGCAAGAATCCCGTCTTGACGCATTCGTTCCACGGCAGAGATAATCTCCTTTTTTGTAAGTCCGAGAATGTCGGCAAGATAGTCAATTCTCGATTCTGCCTCAGAGTCTTGTGCTTTTGCGATATTCTTCTGTGAGATAAGCGATTTTATTATCCTTATTGCATTATCTGTTTCGTTATCTGTGAAAAGTTTTGATTCTACGATGCGCTGTCTTGCCTCGTCCATATTCTTTACCGTAATTCCTGTTGCGAAAACATGTGGAACATTGTTTCCCCTTTCGATATATCCACTTTGTTCGAGAGCCGACAAGGCTGTGCGCACTCGTGTCTCGATGTCGGATACGGAATCGTCCCATCCAGCCTGGCGCGCTATTTCGAGAGCAGAGCAGTTAATATATTGGCGTTCCTTAGTAAAACTCTTCACGGCTCTCCATACCTGCTGAATCTCGCTGATGCTCAATTTTGTTTGATTAAGGAGTATGAAATGTTTGTCAAGGTCGTTGTCGCTATATAGTACGAAGCATTTGGCAGAAAGACTTGGATTACGTCCAGCGCGTCCAGCTTCTTGCACATAATTCTCAAGCGAATCAGAGATGTCGTAGTGAACCACCAGTCCGACATCGCTTTTGTCCACTCCCATACCGAATGCCGAGGTTGCAACGATAATCCTCACCTTATCGCTCATAAAGGCATCTTGATTTTGAATTTTTTCGTCTGCATCCATCTTGCCGTTATAAGGCAGGGCTTTCATTCCGTCGCGACTCAGTTTCTGGGCAAGTTCACGAGTTCGTTTTGTTCTCGATACATATATTATTGTAGGGCAATTTTCTTGTATGACCAGACTTCTTAGTCTGGCGTACTTCTCGTTTTCCGTCTCAACATGTATGACGGAATAGTGAAGATTTGTCCTTGAAGCAGATGAGGCGAAAAGTTCAAGATCGGCATCGAGCCATTTTTTGAAATAGTCGCAAATGTCTTGTACAACCTTTTGCTTTGCCGTTGCCGTAAAGCACGATATTGGAATTTTTGTGCTTCCGCCTTTTTGGTTTTGGTATTCTTTTATGAACTTCCCGATGTAAAGGTAGTCAACACGGAAGTCCTGTCCCCATGCAGAGAAGCAGTGTGCTTCATCAATTACAAATCTAACGATGTGGCGTTTCATCAAAATTCTCTCTATCGTTTTTGAGCGTAGCATCTCTGGAGCTATGTATAAGAGAGAGGCATCTCCGTTCATAACTCTTTCTATGGCAAGCGAACGAGATATAGGGTCGAGCAGACCATTGATAGTAACAGCATCAGTAATTCCACGGTCGGCAAGATTGTCTACTTGGTCTTTCATAAGTGACTGTAGGGGTGAGACAACAACCGTCAGGCCGTGAACGCTTCTTCCACTCATTAGAGCGGGCAACTGGAATGTAAGCGATTTTCCACCGCCGGTTGGGAAAATTGCGAGAAGTGATTTTCCGTCTACAGCGGCTTTTACCGCATCTTCCTGCAGTGGTTCGCCGTTATAGGTGCGGAATTTATCGTAACCATAAAATATATTGAGGTTTCGGTAGACATCGAGGGCTTTGTTGCAATATTCGCATCCCTTTTTACATCGGGTGTTGCGAAGCTTTCTGATAACAAATTCCGTTTCAGGATAATTGTATAGCACCCACCCTGGAGTTACAGAATGGTAATCAGCGGTGTCGATGAGGGCGAGGGCATATGCCAGGGCTACAGGTTTAGAAGAGACTAATTCTGCAATATCAACATTTTCGCAGATAAGTCCTCTAAAGTCCTCGTTTATCAGAGTTATTAGCACATCTCTTCCCACTATAAATTTATCAGCGCCAACAATGCAGATAAATCCTTCGAATTCTTTCTTGTCGTGAAGCAAAGAAGCATAAATAGATTTGCGTTTTTTTGAAAGCTCATTCCATTTGGCAATTTCGCTCATAAATAGTTCCTTTGCCTTTTCGCAGTCGTTCACAGGGTTATTCATCTGTTCTGCAATGAGTTTGTCGTCCTTCAGAAGTTTGTGGTAAGGACGTTCAGGAAAGAGCAAAGGTGAAATATATAGAGTGTCTACGAGGAGCCAAGGCTGTGGCTCGCTGCCAAACAGATATTTTGCATCATGATGCACGATATTGTGTCCGCATACGAAATCAGCATCACTATCTTTGATGAAATTTATGAGTTCTGATTTTGATGTCTTATGAAAAGTCGTTCCGTCATGTCGAATTGCGCCGATGTCGTTAATCTTGTGGCTCTTTACTGTAATTTCAGTATCTATGAATACATATTTTGATGAGTTCCTTTCCTTTATTGTAGTTTCTTCTTTTCCAACATTGCTGTTTGCATTGTCGGAAGACTCCTTGTTACCGAATATAAAATTGAATATCGACATAGGCATTAATGTTGCTATCTTTTGCAAATGTACAAATATTATATTACATTTGCATAAAATGAATTTGGATTTTATGATTGAAAGCTTATAATTATCGAATAGTCGATGATGATGCTTTTATTTAGGCAAGGTTAGCTATTATGAATAATAATATTACAATCTCTCCTGTGGCATTTTTCCACTCGCCATTCTCTTCAAAGTTCGGCGTGCCGAAACAGAGTGGACTTGTTGAGGAACTTGAAGGCTATATAGAGTTTGTTCCAGAGTTTCGCAATCGTGATTTTCTTCGTGGTATTGATGGGTTCGACTATTTGTGGCTCGTATGGCAGTTTTCGGCAAATCCTCACGGGGCGACAAGTCCGTTGGTGCGTCCCCCATTGCTTGGTGGCAATGAGAAGGTAGGAGTATTTGCCAGTCGCTCGCCGTTCCGGCCAAATAGATTAGGTCTGTCTTCTGTAAAACTCGAAAGAGTAGATTATGATGCAGCAAACGGTCCTTTGGTCTTTGTGCGTGGTGCCGACCTTATGGACGGTACACCGATATTCGACATAAAGCCGTATGTTACCATTGCCGATTGTCATTCTGATGCTCGTTGTGGCTTTGTCGACAGAAATGGTATAAGGCGTTTAAAGGTGGAGATTCCGGAAAGAATAAAAGAAATGTTTACTTCAGAACAGTTCGAGGCTTTACGTAAAGTTCTTGAGCTTGACCCTCGTCCTCATTACCACAATGATAATGAGAAAATATACGGAATGTCATATATGGGAATGGATGTGAAATTTGTAGTATATGGTGAAAACCTTAAAGTTGTAGGAATTTCTTCATTTTATTTAAAATAGCCAAGTACACTTATTGAAAATAAAAGTCCGATGCTGTTCTCAAGTAATTTATGCATTATTCTTGAAATCGGCATCGGACGATAAGTATAAAAGTTTTTTTATCTTACAATCTTAAACACTTCAGCACCAATCTTTATGATGTTCAGTCCTTTGTTCAGTCGGATAGCATTGCTACCTTCATCAATCATGAAAGAATTGTATGTTCCGGCAGCATCACAAATAGTAACCATTCCATTGAAACCGTTAACAACAACGAAGTTGCCATTTCGATAAACTTTGACGTCATTTTTCGAAACATCACTTATAGAAGTTGCGTTCCCCTTTACCTCAATAGTCTTTGACAATCTTGTAGACTCATTGCCTCCGTTGTAATAGCTTGATACAGCATAGGTATGGGTTCCAACAGGCTCGTTCGTAAATGTTTTATTCCTTTTTGTGGTGTAGCTGATAGTCTCTCCATCGCGGTGAACCACATAGCATAGAGGGTAGAACAGGTCGGTAGCCATGTTGAAGTCCATGCTTGGAGCTTCGTTGAGGTCGGTGCCCTCAGAAGCATCCGGCAATGTCATAATAGCCTCAACATAGAAGTTGCCCTGTGCGTCAGCATAAGGCTCGAACTTCGTTCCGCTATTATTCATCACGCAGTTGCCCCTTCCGTTTACGAGAATGGCATTAAGGTCGGTTACAGGTGACACTACTCCTTTACTTCCTTCGTTGTATACAGAAATCCAGTAAGTCTTGTCAGCCTTTATGGTAACAGGAGTGGTGAGTTTAAGTTCGCGTCGTTGACCTGTGGCAAACTCTTTCACGCTCCTTTCAGATACGACAGTCATATTTTCCCCGTTAGCATCGCCCTCCCAGATACGGAATCTTACGGTCAGTTCCGATGGTCCTTGTGTAGGGAAGAATGCCATCTTGGTGATTTTTCCTCCAACGTAGTTTTTCAGATCAGCCGGAGTATAACAGTTTGCGTATTCCACGGTGTCGCCATAAATATCAACAGATGTGGTGTTACCGCTGAAAATGTTTGCTCTCGATAGAGAGTTTCCTGTATTCCATGCCAGTTTCACGGTGTTATCAGCTGTGTTCTCGGCAGTAAAGTCAGTAGCCTTGTTGCCAGGTACGAGGATAGAAGTTTCCACCGGGTGGGAGAGTCGTCCGTCCTTGTAAGCAGCATCAACCTGATATGAAATGGTCTTTCCGTCAACAGGTTCGTTGTCAGTATAAGTGCAGTCTGTTGCAGTTCCCACTTTCACGTTGTCTCGGTAGATATTAAAGTGGTCCACATCCTGCGCTCCATCAATAGCCCATGCCAACTTCACCATACCTTCGCTTGTGGTAGCTGTTAGGTCGGTAGGCTTTGTCGGTTCAGCGAGATGAGTAAACGTGAAGCCCACCTTACCGTCAGTATCAGTTATGTTGCTTAGTGAACGATAAGAGAATCTGCCGTTGCGTGCCTTTGCCGATGGGGTAGTGTTGTCTGAAAATTCCGTATGGTTCTTTTCGCCAGGGAAAGGGGCATACTCAGAGTTTACCCATCCGTATGAACCAGGTTCATTGCTTGGTTCAGCGTTGGCATCAGAGCATACTGTATATATTCCCTGCGGGTAGGCTGCATTTATATCATTAGTGTAGACCTTATTTTTTATGAGATTTTCGTCAACGTGATAGATAATGAGGCCATGTCCCGGCAGACTCTTGTCGAAACCTTTCGTGTTCTGTCGGTTCTCCATGAAGAAATATTCTCCCGGAGTACCGGTTTCCATTTTATAGGCAACAGCCTCGTCGGTTGCCGACGGCATGTCGCTCACCGTCGTACTTTCGTCGAGCAAGGTTGGTTCAGTCCATCCCCACACCCATTTCTGCCATCCGTTAATTCCGGTAGGTCGAGAGCCATAGTCGCCGCTCCAAGCTCCGTTGGCGAGCAAATCCCAGATACCTGTTCCGTTGAATTCTCCGTTGGTGGTGTAGTCTGTGTCATAGAAGTCAGGTGCTCCGAGAGCGTGTCCGAACTCGTGGGCGATGACTCCGATTTGTTGAATTTTGTTGTTTTGAGCGTTAATCTCCGGCTCTATGGTGTAGCGGCGAACGGCAATTCCGTTGAAGTATTGTCCGTAGATGATGCTACTGTGCGACCAAATATCGGATGTATTGCTTGAAGCCTCCTGTCCGTAGCCTTGATGGATAACAGCAAGTCCGTCGAGAATACCGTCACCATCGTTGTCAAACTGTGAGAGGTCTATAGTCTTATCCTGTGTAAGCAGACTAAGAGCATCGTAAATCATGTAAGCCGCGCCGTCGGCTCCGTATGTTGCTTTCGTTTTAGGCAGTGTAATCCAGTCGGTCACCGTAATGTCGAGATCGAGCTTGCCGTACGACTGCTCCAGATAATAGTCGCGTAGCGATCCTATGCCTCCATAGTTCTCCTGCGTCATCATGTTTTGGAACTCTTTCTGCGGATACGTATTTTTAGTGTCGCTATAGTTCACAAGTAGAACGAGGAGTTTTCGCTTTCCTGTAGAAGGGAAAGTTCCATCAACCATGAACTGGTTTTTGTCAACAGACTTCGTCAGTTTTGTGGCAGTTGTATTTTTGTTGAAAGCGTTGCTTAATGGTTTTTGCATAGCCTCCTTCACCTGTTCCGTGCTGAATCTCAGACGAGGAGTCAGTCCTTTGGCAATAGCATCAGCAGAAGAACCGCAGTATCTTATATCCGATGCCACGAGCTGTCCTTGGGCGTTCTTTTCGGCAAAGGTCCAGAACCCCTTTGCGTCGCGAAGCAGA
Source organism: Prevotella sp. UBA1104 (assembly GCA_002314055.1). GTDB lineage: Bacteria > Bacteroidota > Bacteroidia > Bacteroidales > Bacteroidaceae > Prevotella. The sequence goes on along the minus strand of DCBP01000118.1, from coordinate 18,700 downwards.
GTGAAGCCATCGGTAGTCTCAGCCCAGTTCAGGCGCTCGTCGCCCCGTAGCTGTATAGTAATCTTTGTGCCGTCGGGCTGTGTTACGGTAATAGGCACTGGTAGGGCAGGCACGGCGAGAGCCGGAGCCGAGTATGCCAGCATGGCAGCGCATATGGCGTTGATGTAAACTCTTTTCATTTGCTTAATGTGCTAAATATAATTACTAACTTGAAAAAGAAAAGCCCCTCCCTTGCTCGGGGAAGGGCTTTACATTATTATAAATATTGTAGAAATATTATTTCTTCACGAATTTCTGTGTTCCGGCAGGTGTTGCCACGATGTAGAGACCGGCAGGAGCGTTCACGTTCAGCGTTGTAGAAGATGCATTTGCAGTCTTCTTTGCAATGATTTTTCCTGTAGCATCATAAACAGTAACCATGTCGCCGTCTTTCGTTCCGCTCACGGTGAGCTGGTTTCCGTCGAGACGTGCTGCAAAAGCAGTCTGTCCGTCAGGTGTAACGGCAATATGTGTTGTTGTCTTGTCGTCGGCAGTCATCCAAGCCATGAGTTGCAGACCGAGACCTTTGAAGTCAGAGTCGTAAACGTCAACAGGATAGAACTTGCCGTCAGGTTTAGTCAGTGAACCTTCTGGTACAGCCTCCGGCAGCACGAAGAATGTAGTCTCCTTCGACTGTGCGCGGTAAGTTCCGAAGGCACAGAACGAACGGTAAAGTCCGTACCCCGTGACGTCTATGGTCATCTCCGGTGAGAATTCAAGCGAAACATAGAAGTTGCCAGTAGCTTTGAATGTAACAGGCTTCTTCAAGTTGATGTCTCTCATCTCGAAGCTTGAGTTTCCGATAGTTCTCGGGAAAGCCTCCTCTATAGTCATGTCTTGGCGTGCGAGAACGTTGTCAACGTCAGGGCGTCCGTCTTTCTCGCCATAGAACACAACGCTAAACGGTTTCTGCTTGTCGTTGGCAGCAGGGTCGTTGCTCATCTGCCAGAAGTTACATCCGAAGGTAAACTTCGACACAGTATATTCCAGGTTATCGCCGGCAGGCATAGAGAAGCGCTGTGCTAGCTTGTGATAATAGTGGTTGAAGCCCGTTACATAGTCGTATCCGTTAGCGTCAGTGTCATACGACATGATGTAGTCTCTTGACACCTGAGAGTCGTTTGCCGAGAATTCCTGGATGGCGAACTGGCTGTTTGGTTCTGAGCCAACAGTCTTCACATCAAGAGTTTTGCTTGTAGTGCTCTCACCCTTAGCATTTGTTACCTTGAGTGTAATGTCATACTTTCCGTCGGCAGGGAACGAGAACGAAGGCTCCTGTTCTGTAGATGTGGCAGGAGTTGCGCCAGTGGCAGTCCATTCGAAAGTCTCGCCGTCGGTAGAGTAGTTAATCATTCTCACAGGAGCATCCTTTGTTGTAACAATCTTTCCAGACTCCATAGTAGAGTAGGCAGCATCAGGTACGAAGTTAGCAACAGGTTTTGCTATCTGTCCAGGAGCCTTGAGTGTAAATAGGTCGATGCAAACCTCTCCAGCGTTAGCTGCCTCTCCTCCGAGGGCAAATGAGAAGCAGTAGTTGCCAGTCTTCTCTGGTACGAATGGCACAGTGAACTTCTGCCATTTGCTGTTCTGGTATTCTGGCAAGTTGAGCAGAGTATTGGTGTGGAACTCAGAGTCCTGTTCTGTTCCAACAGTGAACGAGAAGTCGCTGTGTGCCTCCTCGTTATCAGCGTCGCCCGGCATGTAGAGATAGAACTCCGCATTGTACGTAACATCCTTTTCGAGATGGAAGAACGGAGTGTAGGCACGGTCGTCGCGAGCTACGCTACTTTCAGGAGCAACGAGGTAGTAAACACCGTCGCGTGCCGGCATAGATCCTATGTTTGCTGTAACGAATGATGACGAACCAGTAGCGAGCCATCCCTTAGGCAAGAACGACGTTCCGTCGTAGTCCTTGTTCTCATTGTCAAACGACTGTGAGTAAGGCAGTTCAACAGTCTCCTTGTCGTCGTCATCGCCCGGATCTACAGTACCACCGCCAGTTTCTCCGCCTTCAGCTTCGTCGCCGGTAATCTGGAAATCGTCGATGCCAAGAGCACCGCCTCTGTGCATCTGTGTCACGATGTTGAAGCCAAAATAATAGTCGCTATCTTCAGTTGGAGTGAAGGTGTATGTTACCTGCTCCCAATCAGCATATCTCTTTGTCGTCTTACCGAGCGATGTTGTCATTGCGTCGGCACTCTGTGCCGTTCCAACTTTGAGTTCTACGGTAGTCATAAAAGCATCTACAGGAGTATTACCTCCTGGAGCCTTCAACCAGTAGCTTACGGTGTATTCCGTTCCTTTCTTCAGCGATATAGCTTTTGAAAAAGCCCAATCATTACGTGCGCTCATTGACTCCAGTGTTCCGAGCACGGCATTGTTTGAGTGAGCACCTGTACCAACGTATGTGCCAGCGTATCTCATAATAGGGGCGTAGTCCGAAGCCACGGCAGCCCATCCCTCCGGCAGGTCAGCCTTTTCTGTTATAGCCGGTTCATCAAAGTTCTCCGTATACGAGAACTCCTTTGCGTTAGCCTGTAGCGCAGTAAATAATGCGCATGAGAAGGCGAACGTCTTAAACTTAGTGTTGATTTCCATAAATATAATTTTTTCCCTTTTATATATAAAAGTTTTTCTCTTGTCGTTTATTTTCTCTTTCTATTTGTGAATTTTTGCAAATTTACAAAATGGAGTTTTTTATTTTGTCAAAGTTTGCAATTGTAGTGTTATTTACACTTTTTGCTTAATAATGATAAAATAAATCCACTTTTCACTTGCAAAGGTAAGTAAAAGCAGCGTATAAGAGGTATGTTTGAAGTTAAAAAATGTTTCTGCTTCTTCGTTCTTTCTTTAGTTTAAAGAAAATATTGCATAAGTTCAGCGTTGCGGTATTCTTTATTCATAAAGAGCCAGTCTTTAAGTGTAGCAGTAGTCTTAAAGCCAACGTTGCGGAAAAAAGCAAGCGAAGGAGCATTGTTAGAGTCCACGTAAACATACATTTGATGTAGGTGAAGAATGTCGCGTGCGTAGTTAATAGCCCGTCTTACAGCTGCTGTGGCGTACCCCTTGCGCCGGTGCCCACGTTGCACCACGATGCCCAGTTCGGCACGTTGGTGTCGCGGGTCGAAATCAGTAATGTCCACAATCCCCACAGTTTCCCCCTGTGTGTTGTCGATAATGAGCCTCACCTGTTTGTCGGTATAAATATCCCCCACGGTGTTAGCAATATACTCATGAAGCGTGTAGCGTGAGTACGGCACATTAGTCACCCCCACGCCCCACAGCGACGTATCGTTTTCCACCTTATATAATAAGTCAAGGTCTTCAGGCTCCATAGCCCTTAGCCTCACCTCAGGAATTCCTTGTTCCTTGTTCATAGTCATCTTAGTACCTCTTTATCAGTAATAACAGTATGGTTTTTCGGGTTGTAAGTTCCCATCAACACATTGTTTTTCGGGTTTCTCTCGAAAATAGCCAGAATCTCTGCGTACGAGAAGAGCGTCGTGTCACATACGATGTAAGTAGTCGTTCCGTCAGTAGCCATAGCCGTAGCATTTTCTGCAATCCGTTGTCTGTCCTCGTTGTCTGTGCAAACGGCAAACCTTGCCGACAGTCCCTTGTCGTCAGCTATGCGTCGGCAGTCGTCAGCATTATGTCTGGAGCAAATGAAGATATATTCAGTCTCCCGTCTGTGATGGTACGGAAAGAAACCGAGTAGCTTAGAAGCTCTTTTTGCCGACATCGAGCAGAGGGCGAGAACAGCTTTTGAGTAAATGGCGGTTTTTATTGGCAGACTTATCCAGAAGCTGAGGTGACGGTAGTGCTTGCGAAAGAAGATGAGCATAGCTTCATAGAAAACATGAACATATCTGTATGAAGATTTGTGAGTGCTCTCTCCCTTGTAGTGGAGAATAGAAACCGGCAGATACCAGTTTTCAAATCCTCCCTTTAGCAACCGGTACGACAGGTCAATGTCTTCGCCGTACATAAAGAAATCCTCGTCGAGCATCCCCACCTTGTCGATAGCCGTATGCCTCATCAGGCAATACGCTCCGCTTATGACTTCAATCCGTGCGGGCTCGTCCCATGGCAGATAACTCATATAGTATTTTCCGAATCTCCTGCTCTTCGGGTATTTGTTGCATAGGCCGCACATCTTGTAGAAAGCCGTAAGAGGGGAGGGCAGTCCGCGCCTACTTTCCATAGCCGCTCCGCCGTCGCATTTCAGCATCTTCACGCCGAGTCCTCCGGCATTAGGGTGGCAGTCCATAAAACGGATGCTTTCTTTCAGCACTTCTTCCCCCAGGATAGTGTCGGGGTTAAGCAGCAACACGTATTCCCCCTTAGCCCTTTTTATAGCAAGGTTGTTGGCTCGTGCAAACCCGAGGTTGTGGTTGCTTGCCACGAATGTAACCTCGCGGAATCTTCTTCTCAGATACTCCACGGAGCCGTCTTTAGAGCGGTTGTCAACTACTATCACCTCAGCCTCAATTCCCTCCGTTGCCTTTCTTACGCTTAGAAGACATTGTTCAAGGTAGAATTTAACGTTGTAGCTAACAATTATAATAGATATTTTCATGCTTTCATTCTTTGTTTGATAAGACCTTCAGTCTACTTTCTTTCAACACCGGCACTGCCGTCCAGGCTCCTACCTGTTTAGCTCGTCCTCTTTCCTTCCACGGTTCGGATAGACAAAGGCGAGACACACAGTCCCGATAATAGCCAGATAAGCAAAGGCAACATTCATAAACACATAATAAGATACGATGTTTACGATTACCGGCACACCGATCATGGCAAGCCTTGCAGCGGCAATGGCAGTATACTTTCTGTCGCTTTTACTTGCGCTCTCCTTAACCCTTTTAATGTCCATAATCTTCAGAGCCAGTGGCAGAAGACAAACCGTCAGCAGTTCCATTACGGTAAGCACCGTATATTCAGATATGCCCACCGAAGTGGTGTCAACAGAGTCAAAAACAGTACCGTATTCTCCTGTTGCGACCAGACATGCAGCGAGTGCAACGTATGTGTAGAAAAACATGAGCAGAGGTCGTCTTGATGTATCTTTTGCCCCTTTCTTGTCGTTGTTGTCCATGCTAAAATAAAATAATGTGTATGAAAATTAAACAAATTGTCTTTTTATGAAAGATAAACAGCTTATGATTTCAAATAAACAATTGTTCTATATAAACTATCTCATTCCCCGAAAGGTGTTCTGTTTAGAATAGACCTTCCGAGTGTCACTTCGTCAGTATATTCCAACTCGCCTCCAACGGAGATTCCCTTTGCAATGGCACTTATCTTCCTTCCGAGCGGTCTCAGTCGTCGCGAGATATAGAAGTTAGTCGTGTCGCCCTCCATTGTCGGACTCAGTGCAAGTATGATTTCCTTAATTTTCTTGTCGTTCTCCACGCGTTCCACGAGCGACGCAATCTCAATGTCCCCCGGTCCTATGCCGTCCATTGGCGAGATAACCCCTCCGAGCACGTGGTACAGTCCGTTGTATTGTTGCGTATTCTCTATAGCCATCACGTCCTGCACGTTTTCCACCACACATACAAGACTCCTGTCCCTTCTATGGTCGGAACAAATCGGACAGATGTCGCTGTCGCTGATATTGTGGCATACGGAGCATTTGCGCACGTTGTGTCTAAGATCTGTCAGTGCTGCTGCAAGACTGTCCGTATCTGCCGTTTCCTGCCGCAGCAAGTGGAGGACAAGTCGGAGTGCCGTCTTGCGTCCAACTCCCGGTAGTTTTGAAAATTCCCCTACAGCCTTTTCAAGCAGTCTCGACGGGTATTGTTGGTTCATCTTTTTCTTGTGTTTCTTGTTTTTGTCGGCAAAGGTACTATATTTTGTCGTAACAATGAAATCTTATGGCGTTTTAAAAAGATGCTCATCCGATATTGGAGGATAGTAATACTGTCGGAGGCTCTCTTCTTGTCGGTTTTCGTCTAAAAGTTGTCAGGAAGAATTTAATCTGTTAAGATAATTAATGTAAATTGTTTTTTGTACCTTTGCACCAATTTTTCTTCCTACATTTAAAATCAGAAAATATGGACTATAATATGATAGGCACGGCATGGTCATTGCTTCCGCCAGTAGTGGCGATAGCCCTTGCCCTCAAGACAAAAGAGGTGTACTCTTCGCTTTTCGTCGGCATACTGTTGGGTGCCGTACTCTACAGCATTTCTTTAGGAACAGGAGTTGAAGGCTTTATTTCACACCTGTTGTATGATTCGGTAAAAGACGGGAGTAGCGAAACAACCTACGGACTGATAAGCAGTTTGTCAAACCCCTGGAATGTAGGAATCCTCGTATTCCTCGTCCTCCTCGGTTCCATGGTGTCGCTGATGAACAAGGCTGGCGGTTCGGCAGCTTTCGGCAGATGGGCAGTGAAACATGTAAGGACAAAGAAGGGAGCCCAAATTGCAACCATCCTGCTCGGAATACTGATTTTCATCGACGATTATTTTAACTGCCTGACGGTAGGTTCCGTGATGCGCCCGATAACAGTAAGACACGGAATAACAAAAGAGAAGCTCGCGTATCTTATAGACTCTACCGCAGCCCCGGTATGTATCATCTCCCCAATTTCAAGTTGGGCAGCCGCCGTGTCGGGATTTGTTGTAGGAGATGAAAACGGACTCGCCCTTTTCTGTAAGGCAATTCCGTTTAACTTCTATGCAATTTTCACCATAATATTCCTGTTTGGCGTAGTGTTGACCGACTTTGACTTCAAGGCAATGAGCAAATACGAAGCACGCTTTAAAGAATGGTATGAGCGCACGAATGGCGGCAGACTTGATGATGTGAGCGGAACGAAACTACATGTTGTGGAGCATGGAGTGGGGGCAGAGCAAAGGGAAGAAGTCAAAGGAAAAGTGGCAGACCTCGTAGTGCCCATAGTCGTGCTCATAGTCTTGTGCGTGCTGGGGATGGTGTATTCAGGCGGATACTTCAGCGCTTCCAGCCAGAACTACAGAGATTTTATCGGAGCCTTTGCAGCGAGCAATGCATCCATCGGACTTGTCCTCGGCTCCTTGGCGTCGCTCATCATTACCGTCGGCCTGTTTGTCTCTCGCCGTGTGCTTACATTCGATGAAACCATGAGCAGCCTGATAAAAGGCTTCGAGGCAATGGTTCCAGCCATACTCATCCTTACGCTCGCCTGGACCCTAAAGAGCATGACGGACTCTCTCGGAGCCTCAGAATACGTGGCTCGACTCGTAGGAGGAAGTGCAGCCGAACTGCAGATGCTCCTGCCGGCAATAATATTCGTAGTAGCAGCATTCCTGGCATTTGCCACAGGCACGTCGTGGGGAACATTCGGTATCCTTATCCCTATCTGCATTGCCGTGTTCCCGGGAGCAGGAGCCTTGCGTATCATTTCCATCTCCGCATGCATGGCGGGAGCCGTATGCGGCGACCATGTCTCTCCGATATCCGACACCACCATAATGGCGAGTGCAGGAGCAGAGTGCAAGCATGTACATCATGTCTCCTCGCAGCTGCCTTACGCACTTACCGTAGCCGGAGTGTCGTTCCTTACCTTCATAGTTGCCGGCTTTACTTCAAGCTACGGCATTTTTACAAGTGCCCTCATTTCATGGTGCTTCGGCTTTGGCTTGCTCCTGGCAATACTCTTCGGTATGAAAAAAATTAGGAATTAGGATTTAGTTCCTAATCATTCCTCATTCCTCATTCCTAATTCCTAATTAATGGAAAGGTGCTTAATGTAACATGAAACAATGAAACATTTTGAAAAGGAATCCAATAAATCCTGAAACTCCTTACTTGATAAAAATAAAGTATAAATTTATAAGATAGTTAAAATATATAAATAAACCGTTGTTCTTTAACTTTTCTGCCCACTGGATATTAAGAAATGCCATATATTTGCCGTATGAAAAAGAAGACGATATGGTTTATAGCCGTCATCATGGGCTTCTCGTTCATCGCCCTGCTGTTGCTCCAGCTGAAATATATGGATGCAATGGTGAAGATGAAAAAAGAGCAGCTCGATGAATCGGTGAACAAGGCTTTATACCAGGCTGCTCGAAATCTTGAACTTAACGAGACACTGAAATACCTGGAACGCGACGTTAACGAGATAGAACGCCGCTCAACAAAACACGACTCAACAAACGTGAGGTACGCCTCAAACGGTAAGTCGGTGCAGCATACTCACCAATACACCGTGAGCGACAAAAACGGCAATGTTTATACTTCATTTGAACTAAAAACAACTGCCGTCAAACCATCGTCTATGCCTAAGGCAATAATCCTGCGCACCGACAAGAACTCAATATCAGAGGCAACGAAATCTATGCGCGAGATAGTAAAAAACAGATACGTCTACCAAAAGGCACTACTCGACGAAGTCGTCTACAACATCCTTTATACCGCCTCCGACAAGCCCCTGAAGGAAAGGGTAAACTTCAAATTGCTCGACCAGGACCTAAAGACGGAACTGATGAACAACGGCGTAAACATGCCCTACCATTTCATCGTTACCACACAAGACGGCAGAGAGCAGTACCGTTGTCCCGACTATAGCGACGATGGAGAGGAGTACAGCTATTCGCAGATGCTCTTCAGAAACGACCCGATGAACAAGTCAGGGATTGTAAAGATACACTTCCCCGACATAAACAATTATATATTCAGCGGAATACGGTTCATCATCCCGTCGATAGCCTTCACGATAGTGTTGCTCATAACCTTCATTTTCACAATAGTAGTAATATTCAGACAAAAGCGCTACACGGAAATAAAGAATGACTTCATCAACAACATGACCCACGAACTGAAGACGCCTATAAGCAGCATCTCGCTCGCGGCACAAATGCTGAACGACGAAAGCGTAAAGAAGAGCGAAGTAATGATGAAACACCTGGGCGGCGTAATAAACGATGAGTCAAAGCGCCTGCGCTTCCTCGTAGAGAAAGTACTGCAGATGTCCATGTTCGACAAGCAGAAAGCCATTTTCAAGAAAAAGGAGCTGAACCTGAACGACCTCGTTGACAGCGTGGCAAACACGTTCACGCTAAGAGTAGAGCATACGGGAGGACACATAAAGACGGAGCTGAAGGCAAAATATCCGATGATTTATGTAGACGAAATGCATTTCACCAATGTCATCTTCAATCTGCTCGACAATGCCGTGAAATATAAAAGCCCCGACCGCCCCGTAGAACTGCTCATCAGAACATGGAACGACGATTCGCATATCTGCTTCTCCGTGAAAGACAACGGAATAGGACTGAAGAAAGAGAACCTGAAGAAGATATTCGAAAAATTCTATCGCGTCCATACCGGAAACGTACACGATGTGAAGGGCTTCGGACTCGGACTCGCATACGTAAAGAAAATCGTTGACCTGCATAAAGGCGACATCCGTGTGGAGAGCGAAAAAGGCAAGGGAACCACATTCATCGTCTCCCTGCCGATAATTAAAGACAATGCGGAATGACAGTCATTCAACGCATAGAATGAACGAAGCACCCGAAACGACAATAGAAAATAATATATTAACAATAAAATTTAAGATTATGGAAGAGAACTTGAAAATTCTACTTTGCGAAGACGACGAAAACCTCGGAATGCTTCTTCGCGAATATCTGCAGGCTAAAGGCTATCAGGCAGAACTTTGTCCAGACGGCGAAGCTGGATACAAAGCCTTTATGAAGTCTAAATTCGACATCTGTGTGCTCGACGTAATGATGCCTAAAAAAGACGGCTTCACTCTGGCACAGGAGATAAGACAGGCAAATTCAGAAATCCCGATAATATTCCTTACGGCAAAGACTCTTAAAGAGGATATCCTCGAAGGTTTCAAAATCGGTGCCGACGATTATATTACGAAACCTTTCTCAATGGAAGAACTCGTATTCCGTATTGAGGCAATTCTGCGCCGCGTTCATGGCAAGAAAAACAAGGAGAACACCCTTTACCACATCGGACGCTTTACATTCGATACGCAGAAGCAACTGCTTACCATCGGCGAAAAGCAGACTAAGCTTACGACGAAGGAGAATGAACTCCTTGCCCTGTTGTGCAGCCATGCAAACGAAATCCTGCAGCGCGACTTCGCACTGAAGACGATTTGGATCGACGACAATTATTTCAACGCCCGTTCTATGGACGTCTACATCACCAAGCTGCGCAAGCATCTTAGAGACGACGACCAGATCGAGATTATAAATATCCATGGAAAGGGTTACAAACTCATTACTCCGGAAGAAGACTAAACCTAATTAGGAATTATTTCTAATTAGGAATTAGGAATTAGAAATTAGGGATTAGGAATTAGGAATGCGGGTTACTCTTGTCAGTATAAACAAGGTAACCCGCATTCTTCATTCTTCATTCTTCATTCTTCATTCTTCATTCTTCATTCTTCATTCTTCATTCTTCATTTTCTTCATTTTCTCAGATATTATCCATAACTTTGCACACATGAAAAATATGTATCCTAAAGAAATAAAATAAAAATGGCAGAACAGCGGAAAAAAACAAGCAGACAGATTGACAGCGACTATGGACATCTGCAGCCACAGGCACCCGATATAGAGAAAATCGTGCTCGGAGCGCTGATGATAGATAAAGACGCCTTCACCGTGGTGGGAGAAATCCTCCACCCCGAAACATTCTATGAACCGAGACATCAGAAGATTTACCAGGCTATACAAAAACTCAATATCGACGAAAAACCGGTAGACATCCTCACCGTCATCGAGGAACTCCGACACGAAGGAACTCTCGACGAATGCGGCGGACAGGCATACATCGTAGAACTGAGCTCGCATGTGGCGTCGTCTGCCCACATCGAGTATCATGCCCACATCCTGCAGCAGAAATACATGGCGCGACAGCTCATCTCCTTTGCCAGCGTAGTCGAGACCAAGGCCTTCGACGATACGGTGGACGTAGACGAGCTGATGCAGGAAACGGAGTCCAGCCTCTTCGAACTGTCGCAGAAAAACCTCCGGCAAGACTACACACAAGTAGACCCCGTCGTGAAAGAAGCCATCAACATCCTGAAGAAAGCTGCCGAAAACAAGGGAGAGCTTACAGGTATTCCTACCGGCTACCGGAAACTCGACGAGATGACCGCCGGATGGCAAAACAGCGACCTCATCATTCTTGCCGGACGCCCTGCCATGGGTAAAACAGCATTCGCCCTTTCGCTCGCAAAGAACATCGCCGTTGACTATAACACTCCTATCGCCTTCTTCTCGCTCGAGATGAACAACGTGCAGCTCGTAAACCGACTGATTTCCAACGTCTGTGAGGTGGAGGGACGAAAAATCCTTAACGGTCAGCTCGACGACGAGGAATGGAAACGCCTCGACTCCAACATCGGAAAGTTGCAGAATGCCCCCATCTTCCTGGATGATACGGCAGGAATGTCAATCTTCGAACTCCGTACAAAAGCACGGCGACTCGTGCGCGAGAAAGGCGTCAGGATGATAATGATCGACTACCTCCAGCTCATGAACGCCAACGGAGCAAAATTCGGAAGCCGACAGGAGGAGGTCTCTACAATCAGCCGTTCGCTAAAAGGTCTTGCCAAGGAGCTGAACATCCCCGTGCTCGCCCTTTCCCAGCTCAACCGAACAGTAGAAAACCGCGACGGCCTTGAAGGCAAGCGCCCGCAGCTGAGCGACCTGCGTGAATCGGGAGCCATTGAGCAGGATGCCGACATGGTGCTCTTCGTCCACCGCCCCGAATACTACCACATCCTGGAGGACGAACACGGACACGACCTTCGGGGAATGGCTCAGATCATTATAGCAAAACACCGTAAGGGAAGTACCGGCGACGTTACATTGGCTTTCAAGGGAGCATTTACACGCTTCCAGAATCCTGACGAGAGAAAAATATCTGCACCCGATATGGGCGGTGAGATTATCGGCAGCAAGCTGAACGGCGGAGACCCTCTCGACGACGGTTCCATTCCGCCTCTGCCTGCCGGCGACATTCCACCGTTCTAATCGACAATAAGTAAAAAACTGAAGTTTCAGATTTCGTCTTCCCCTCCCCCGCCTCCCCTTGACAGGGGCGGAGCAGTTACTCTTTCTGCTAAAGACAGAGATATTTACTTGTAAATGTAGTAATGCTACTGATTTAGTAATGACAGACATGTAAGGCTATGGTAATAAAAGGTAACTGCTCCGCCCCCGGAGGGGGAGGCGGGGGAGGGGAAGATTATAAATCCGAAACTTGAATGAAAAAGAATATGAATATAGACAGTATCCTACAGAAGCTTCATATCGAGAAGCTCAACGACATGCAACTTGATGTTGCACGCATCATGGCGACGACCGCCAACGACATTCTCGTCATTTCGCCCACGGGCACCGGAAAGACCCTTGCCTATCTGCTGCCGTCGGTCTTCAAACTCAACCCCGTGCTCGACACGCTGCAGATGGTTGTCATGGTTCCTACAAGAGAATTGGCAAAACAGTCTTACGACGTCTTTAAGTCTATGGGCCTCCCCCTGCGTGCCCTTGCCCTTTATGGCGGGCGTGCCGCTATGGACGAGCACCGCGAGATAAAGAAAGTCGCTCCACAGGTAGTCTTCGCCACACCCGGCAGACTCAACGACCATTTCGCCAAGCGTAACCTCAACCCGAACGGAGTGCGCCTGCTCGTCGTCGACGAATTCGACAAGTCGCTCGAGATGGGCTTCGCCGACGAGATGAAGCGCGCCATCGCCACCATGCCGTGTGTGGAGCGCCGCATCCTGCTCTCGGCAACCGATTCCGACTCCATTCCCGACTTCGTGAACATGCAGAAAACAAGTCGTATCGACTACTCGCAAACTGCGGAGCCCGGCATGGACGTGTCTGAAAGAATCAGCAAATACGTAGTCTATTCTCCCGACAAAGACAAGCTCGACACTCTCTACCGCCTTCTGCTCAGCTTTGGCGACAGCAGCAGCATCGTCTTCCTGAACTACCGCAACAGCGTAGAGCGCGTCGCTTCATTTCTCAAGGAAAAAGGCTTCGTATGTAGCTTCTATCATGGCGGCATGGACCAGCACGAGCGCGAAGACAATCTGTATAAGTTCAGCAACGGCTCTTCCACCGTACTTGTGTCAACGGATTTAGCTTCACGCGGACTCGACATTCCTGAAGTCAGCAACATCGTACACTACCATCTACCTCAGGGAGCAGCCGAATACACGCATAGGGTAGGGCGCACGGCACGTTGGGATGCTGAGGGCCGCACCTTCGTGTTGCTCGGTCCGCAAGAGCAGCTGCCGGAATATATCGACCCCGACCTTACGGAATATTCTCTGCCCGACGCTGAGCTTCCTGTTCCTCAGCCGCGTATGGTTACGCTTTACATCGGTAAGGGAAAGAAAGACAAGCTTTCCAAGGGTGACGTCCTGGGCTTCCTGTGCAAGAAGTGCAGACTCTCGGGCAACGAGATAGGACGGATAGACGTTGCCGACAGATACTGCTATGTGGCAGTCGTCAGAGACAAGGCGAAGTCTGTTCTGCGTCTCGCTGCCGGCGAGAAGATAAAAGGAGTGAAAACAGTAGTAGAACTCGTTCTGGAGTAGGGGTGAGAGATTAGGGATATAAACTTCCCCTCCCCCGCCTCCCCTTCCAGGGGCGGAGCAGTTTCACTTAATTGCTATAACCTTGCATATTTATCATTACTAAATCTGTATCATTACTAATTTTACAAGTAATTATCTCTGTTTTTTTAGCAGAAAGAGTAACTTTTCCGCCCCTAAGTCACAACAGCATGGTGTGCTCAATAGTACTTCTGTTTTTTAGCAGAAAGAGTAACTGCTCCGCCCCCTAAGTCACAATAGCATGGTGTGCTCAACAGTACTTCTGTTTTTAGCAGAAAGAGTAACTGCTCCGCCCCAGGAAGGGGAGGCGGGGGAGGGGAAGATAATGCGTGGGAGTGTAAGATCATGCGTGGAGTGGAAGATCATAATCCGGAACTTGAAATTCATTCTTAAAAAAAAATAAAGGCAAGCCGTGAGGCTTGCCTTTATCGTCCTTTTGAAGTATGATAATTTTTTAATTATCTAAATTTATTCGCCTTTCTCCATCTTAGCCTTCAAAGCTGCGAGAGCGTCGATGTCACCAAGAGTAGTAGAAGCAGCTACATTGTTGATAGCTGGAGTGTCCTCCTTCTTAGATGACTTCTTGCGAGGAGCCTTCTTCGGCTCGTCCTTAACATCCTCGAATGTGCGGCTGTGAGAGAGAATGATGCGCTTAGTCTCCTTAACGAACTCGATAACCTTGAAGTCGAGCTCTTCGCCAAGCTGAGCCTGTGAGCCATCCTCCTTAACGAGATGCTTAGGAGTTGCGAAGCCCTCGCCACCCTCGTCGAGAGTAATAACGGCACCCTTGTCCATCATCTCGGTAATCTTGCCCTTGTGTACAGAACCTGGAGTATAGATAGTCTCGTAAGTGTCCCAAGGATTCTCCTCGAGCTGCTTGTGGCCGAGGCTCAAGCGGCGGTTGTCCTTGTCGATGTCGAGAACAACAACATCGATGTCTGCACCAACCTGTGTGAACTCTGAAGGGTGCTTAACCTTCTTGGTCCAAGAGAGGTCAGAGATATGGATAAGTCCGTCAACACCTTCCTCGAGCTCAACGAAGATACCGAAGTTAGTGAAGTTGCGAACCTTAGCTGTGTGCTTGCTGCCAACAGGATATTTAACCTCGATAGTCTCCCATGGATCCTCTTTAAGCTGCTTGATGCCGAGAGACATCTTGCGCTCCTCGCGGTCGAGAGTCAGGATAACTGCCTCTACCTCGTCGCCAACGTGCAGGAACTCCTGTGCTGAACGCAGGTGCTGGCTCCAGCTCATCTCTGATACGTGGATCAGGCCCTCTACGCCCGGAGCAATCTCAACGAATGCACCGTAGTCAGCGATAACGACAACCTTACCCTTAACGTGGTCGCCAACCTTCAAGTTCGGGTCAAGAGCATCCCATGGGTGAGGAGTAAGCTGCTTCAAACCAAGAGCGATACGCTTCTTCTCGTCGTCGAAGTCGAGGATAACCACGTTGATCTTCTGGTCGAGCGAAACAACCTCGTGTGGATCGCTTACGCGGCCCCAAGAGAGGTCTGTGATGTGGATGAGTCCGTCAACACCGCCGAGGTCAACGAATACACCGTAAGAAGTGATGTTCTTAACAGTACCCTCGAGGATCTGACCCTTCTCCAGCTTGCTGATAATTTCTTTCTTCTGTGCTTCCAACTCAGCCTCGATAAGAGCCTTGTGAGAAACAACTACGTTGCGGAACTCCTGGTTGATCTTTACAACCTTGAACTCCATTGTCTTGCCTACGAATACGTCGTAGTCGCGTATTGGGTGAACGTCAATCTGGCTTCCTGGCAAGAATGCCTCGATTCCGAATACGTCAACAATCATACCGCCCTTAGTGCGGCACTTGATGTAACCCTGGATAACTTCCTCGTTCTCCAGAGCAGCATTAACGCGCTCCCAGCTCTTGCTGAGGCGAGCCTTCTTGTGAGAGAGAAGGAGCTGACCCTTCTTGTCTTCCTGATTCTCAACGTAAACTTCAACCTTGTCGCCAACCTTGAGATCTGGATTGTAGCGGAATTCGCTTGCAGGAATGATACCGTCGCTCTTGTAACCGATGTTTACGATTACCTCTTTCTTGTCGATAGAGATTACGGTACCCTCAACAACCTGGTGCTCGCTTACCTTGTTCAGAGTTTCGTCGTAGGCCTTCTGCAAGTCTTCCTTGCTGACGTTGGCCTTTGTTCCGTTCTCAAACTCGTCCCAATTGAAGTCTGCCAACGGCTGTACGTTCTTAAAATCTGCCATAAAATTAATAAATGTTTTGTTTTAAATTAATAAAGTTAGACTTTATGTGAATTAATAAATCGGCTGCAAAGGTACATCTTTTTTATTATATAATGTTTTACAACATGCCCGATGGGGGACTTTTGTCGTAAGTTTTATTTTTTTTTAACTTTCAGATGTACTCTTTGCGCCTTTCTGCCTATTTCCGTGCTGTCTTTTTCAGTTGCATGATGATAGCCACGGTGCCTGTTGCCATGAGCAGTACGGCTGTCCATAGCGGCAGGTTGCTCTCTATCTCCAGGCTGAAGCTTACTGCCAGCAGTATTGCCATAATTACCAGCATCAGTATTCCGGTTGCTGCAAGATTAATACCTGAAATCTTGCCAACAGTCTTTTTTATTATATTCTTTCGCATTACATATATATATTAATAAGGTGTAGACTTGAATTCCCGCCTATAGTGCTGCAAAGATAGATTTTTATATTCGAAAATCCAAATTTTTATTTCGCGCCGCTTCATGAAACCGTAATCCAAGTCGGTTCGCCGGGTGTTCTGCCGTCGAGCAGCTTCATCAGCTTGCTCATCGCCGCGCGCGAGTTGAGCACCATGCCCTTCTTCCTGTTCTCGCCCACGAGTATGCACCCCTCGGTATCCTTAGCCGAGTTGCCGCTGTGAATTCTCACTCCCTCGAAGGCAGGCACCCCCACGAGCAGCGGCAGCCATTTGCCAAACCTTGGCGACCATGTTACGGCAATCGGGTATCTGCCTTCGGGGATAGCCGTCTTGCCCCGTATCTTGCGTGCGCCGTGCGCCAGGTCGCGCCATTGCGGTTCGAGAGTGTCGAAGAGGTATTCATCCTCGCCTGTAGACTTTACAGCATAAAGCCGTCCTATCGTGTAGCCCCCTTTGCGGGCAATTCTTTTAAGTTTCAGTTCCATAATTTGAAATATTATATTTATTTCCGCTTTGCTGCCGCCTTGTTGTTGCTTATGTTCACCTTGCGGAAAATCTTACTGTAATTGTCATCGTCATCATCCGTGTCGATGCGCACGATGTATCCCCGGTGGACCCATTGGCTGAGGGCACCGTTTACGGTGCGCGCATTGTCGCAGTCGAAGCCTTCAGCCTGTCTCACCTGGATGTAGTCGGCAGCAGTAAACTCCTCGGGCAGCATTTCGAGCAAGTTCTTCGGTCCCTTGGGAGCCGTTCTGGGCGTCGACGAAGAGTCGTTGTCGGCGTCATAAATCATCTGTCCGAAGAGCTGCAGCTTGCACCACAGGTCGTAGCGCAGCGACCACCTGGCAAAGTCCTCAATCTGCTTCTCCCACCGGCACCCGTTAGCCACATACAGCACGCACGCCTTGAGCCATGCAATGACCGTGGCACGGAAGGAGAGATTCTCGAACACGTAGTTTTGCGAGAGCCTTGCAAACTCGGCATTCTCCTCAACGAGCGTCTGCGCCAGCCTCGTCAGCTGTCTGCATTCCACCAGTCCGCGAGCCTTCACCAGGTTGTCGATATACGGCTTCAGCTCCTCGTCGAAAGCAGCGTCGTAAGTGCCGTAAACGGGAATCGGCGAACCGCACGGCCGGCGTTCTATCGTGGAGAAGGCGATGCGCGACACGGGGCCGTCGGTAACCACCTTCTGGAAGTAGTCGCGGCATTTCTTCGGTGTGCACGAAGCGTTCCAGTTGAAGCGCACCTGCACGGTCTCCGTAACCGACTGTGCTCCCACGCGGTCCTGTCCGTACTG
>DCBP01000118.1:654-899 GCA_002314055.1 Prevotella sp. UBA1104 | reverse complement strand
CTGAGCACGAAGGCAGGGTTTGTCATGTCGATGTTCACCTCCTGAATGACGAGTCCCTCGGGTCTTTCCCTCTTGTCCTTGTTAGCCCCCTTGCTGCTGCATTCGTCCTTCCATTCCTTCTCCCTCCTGCGCTGCTCCTGGTCTCGCCGCCTTATGTCGGCCATGATGCGGTTGATAGGCTGCGTAATGCATTCCTTTCCCGAGCCGGTGGGGGCGCAGAGGATAGACATGAGCGTAGCCTCATG
>DCBP01000118.1:0-596 GCA_002314055.1 Prevotella sp. UBA1104 | reverse complement strand
TCCACGTTGTCGATGTAGCGGAAGCGCACGCCGCAGAGATGAGCTGCCAATGAAGGGAACACAGCCGCGGCAACGGCGTTCCGGTAGATGTCGGGCGTTTTCGATATGAGCAGCTTTATCAGTGCCGGCAGTTTCCGGGGCATTTCCTGCACGCGGTAGAAATAAGACGTCTCCCGCTCCGTGTCGCCGAAGTTTTCAGACCCGAAATTTCCCGTGGCGTTAGAGAGTTCCGTCTCTGTCTCGGCCATTTTCAGTGCCCTTCTCACGATGCTCGGCATTCTTGGGTTCTGTTTGCGCTGACAGGCGCTCTCTACGGTGGCGAACGCCTTCTCCCTGTCTTCGCCGAACGTCGGTATAATCTGCTTGATCCACTCCGGATTATCGTCGCACACGTAGCGCAGATAGCACGCCAGCGTGTAGATGAAGGAGTTACGGGAGCCATGAGCCGGTTCGCCGCCGAGAAGGGTGATGAGGTGGGGGATAAAACCCACCCTGGCCCTCCCGAAGGGAGGGAAGGAGGCTACCTCCTTTGCACTTGTGTGAGATTCTGAATCCGACAGTCCCTGTGCCCTCTCAGAGTAATCTCCTTCCCTCCC
>DCBP01000044.1 GCA_002314055.1 Prevotella sp. UBA1104 | reverse complement strand
CTTATCTTATGCAAAGATAATATATTTTTATTGATAATGAGCTACAGATATTAAGTATTATTATTACCTTTGCAATAATTAATAAATCATAGATATGGAAGATAATGAAACAAATAAGGAAATGAAACTGCGTGGTTTCCGCTCATGTGTGGCAACAGCCATGCAAACTGTATTCGGCAATATAACAGGCTTGATAAAGGGAAATTGGAAAATGCTATTGCCGCTAACTGTTATTTTGGCAATTATTCATACTTGTTTCGACTGTATCATGCCCGGCATTATGTATGTAGGTTTTGAATTTCACGGCATACAGCTAATGATAATTTCTGTTCTTTCGTTTGTTGCAAACTTTCTTGCATATGTATTGGCATATTCCATAGTCAACAAACAAGGGATTGCGTGGAATCTCAAGCGGCTGCTGTGGCTTTTGCCTATAAACGTGGCTTTTGCAATTATGTTCGTACTTCTTGGCATTGCTGCAAGTTTCATATATGCTTATCTAAGTAAGGACCCTGCACAAATACCATTGCTGAGCATTATTGCCATATTCTTGCTTACAGCCCCTGTTGCCGTCATTTTCTGCTTGCCTATGATGTTTGTCAACTGCCGGTATATGATGGAGCCTAAGCTAAAGCTGCGTAAATCCTTCGGGGAGAGTTATGCAGCCGGAATGAGGAGCTGGGGATTTATCTTTGCAACTTACTTTGCTGCAAGTCTCTGTAGCATGATAATAGCAACTGTTTTATGTAGTCCGGCGATTATAATAAATACAGTTCTGAATGTTTCTTCGTATGGCACTGCGGCGTATGGAGATCCTTCTGGATTGCCTTCGTATCTTGTACCACTTGACTTTGTTGTTTCGCTCTACACCAGTGCAATTTACATTACACTTTTACTGTTTATAACCTACACTGGATATTATGTCTACCAAACTGTAAGTTGCAAACTTATTGCAAGGAATGAACGAAAAAACATGTTGTCGGAAACAACTGAAAAAGAGATGAATTCCTTATAATAAAAACAACGGATACAATATAAACACAATATATCGCATGAAACAAAGGTATTTATTTATAGACCGCGACGGCACAATAGTAGAGGAACCGACTGACGAACAGGTTGACTCTTTCGAAAAGCTTAAGTTTAAGAGGGATGTCTTCAAAGCTCTCTCGTTTATAACCAGCCACTTAGACTTCAAGTTTGTTATGGTGTCAAACCAGGACGGACTTGGCACGGAATCCTTTCCTGAGGAAAATTTCAAATCTGTACAGGATTTTATTTTGCAGACACTTGAAGGTGAAGGGATACGTTTCAGCGATATCCTTATTGACAGGCATTTTCCTGAAGACAATAGTCCTTACCGCAAGCCGGGAACGGAGATGTTGCGCAAATATATCGAAGACGAGAACTGCGACATGGCTGGAAGTTTCGTAATCGGCGATAGAGAAACAGACCGCCAGTTGGCTGAAAATCTCGGCTGTAGGGCTTTTATTCTTGACGATAGCGGAAGTAGCTGGATGAAAGTGGCAGAGCTGTTGTTTGCCGGAGAACGTATCGCCAGGATAGAACGAAAGACGAAAGAAACAAATATCTCTGTTACTATGAATCTTGACGGCAGTGGCAAATGCGATATCAATACAGGACTTGGTTTCTTTGACCACATGCTGGAGCAGATTGCGAAACACGGAATGATTGACTTGTACATAAGGGCAACGGGAGATTTGAATGTCGACGAACACCACACTATCGAGGATACGGGTATAGTAATCGGAGAATGCCTGAGAAAGGCTCTTGCCGACAAACGAGGTATCGAGAGGTACGGATTTTCCTTGCCTATGGATGATTGCCTATGTCAGGTGGCACTCGATTTCGGTGGCAGACCATGGCTGGTGTGGAAGGCTGAGTTCCACAGAGAATATATTGGTGATATGCCTACAGAAATGTTCCAACATTTTTTCAAGAGCCTTAGCGATGCTGCCATGATGAACCTGAATGTCAAGGCAGAAGGCTACAACGAGCATCATAAGATTGAAGGCATCTTCAAAGCTTTTGCGCGCTCGATAAAAATGGCTGTCCGGAGGGATATATACAAATATACGCTACCGTCGACAAAGGGAACACTGTAGAGTCTTATAGTCTTACATTAATACCGCGACTTTTAAGGAACGCCTTTAGGTCGCGGATTTTTATTTCTCCAAGATGAAACACGCTTGCTGCAAGGGCGGCATCTGCATGCCCTTCTGTAAATGCCTCAAGGAAATGCTCCTTCTTCCCTGCCCCGCCGCTTGCAATAACAGGAATGGAAAGCTCTTCATACAACGTGCGTAAAGCATCATTGGCGAAGCCCTCGCGTGTGCCGTCGTGGTTCATGCTGGTAAAGAGAATCTCGCCTGCGCCACGTCTTTCTGCTTCTTTTGCCCAATCGAAGAGCATGTGGCCTGTTGCTATTCTGCCGCCATTCATATAGCATCGCCACCCGTCGTCGTCAAGTCTGGCATCAATGGCACATACGCACACCTGTGAGCCAAAGCGAGTTGATATGTCGTTTATAAGTTTAGGATTTCTCAATGCCGCACTGTTTACGCTTACTTTGTCGGCACCGGCATACAACAGACGCTCCACGTCTTTGATGTCATTAACGCCGCCGCCTACGGTAAAGGGGATATTTATTTCCTTGGCTATGCGACTAACCACATCCGTGAAAGTGTGCCTTTCTTCGGAGCTTGCTGTAATATCAAGAAAAACAAGCTCGTCAGCTCCAGCTTCACTATACATTTTTCCCATCTCCACCGGATCACCAATATCCTTGAGATTTACAAAGTTCACACCCTTTACTGTCTTTCCGTTTTTTACATCAAGACACGGTATAATTCTTTTTGCCAATGTTCCGCTCATAGAGAAAATGTTTTGTCGTTTAAGTCCTCCGGTGTTATCTTGCCCTCATAAAATGCTTTACCTACCACGACGGAGGGAACGTTGATTCTGTCCAGTTGTCTGATGTCGTCAATTCCCGAAACCCCACCGCTTGCTATCAAGTTGATGTCTGGAAACAATTCCAAAATGCTTTCATACAGGTTGCACGACGGTCCGTTGAGCATTCCGTCGCGTGAAATGTCTGTACACAGCACATTCTTTACTCCGAGTGCCACATATCTCTTTAGAAAAGACATGAGTTCAATAGAAGTGTCTTCCTTCCACCCGTTGACGCTGATTTTCCCGCCTCTCACGTCAGCACCGAGGATTATCCGTTCCGGACCATACTTTTCAAGCCATTTGCTGAAAAGCTCCTCTTCCGTTACGGCTATGGAGCCTACCGTGGTGAACGTTGCCCCGTTCGAAAATGCTTTCTCGATGTCCTCGTTGCTCTTTATGCCGCCTCCGAAATCTACAGCCAGACTCGTCTCTTCTGTGATGCGGCGCAGGGTGTTGTAGTTTACAATATGTTTCGACTTAGCCCCATCAAGATCAACAACATGCAGTCTTCTGAATCCCATCCTCTCGAAATCCTTTGCAACTTCAAGTGGGTCATCGGCATAAACCTTCTTCTGCGCATAGTCCCCTTTGGAAAGTCTTACACACTTGCCGCCGATAATGTCAATTGCCGGTATTATATTTATCATTTCCTTTTCCTTCTGCTTTAAATTTGCTGTTGTGGATTATAGTGTTTACGTCATTTACAGATTGATATAAAGTTCTCAAGAATGATGCTGCCCACGTCGCCACTTTTCTCTGGGTGGAACTGTGTAGCATAAAAGTTTCCCTTATGCAATGCTGCACTGTATGGGTGGATATAGTTAGCCGTAGCTATCGTCTCGCTGCACAGTGGTACGTAGTAGCTGTGTATGAAATAAACATAGTGGTCCGTTTTGTCAATCCTGTCAAAGAGGGCTGATTTTGTATCGTATATTTTGTTCCACCCCATTACCGGGACTTTCTGTTCGTGTCGTTCCGGACGGAATCTCTTCACGTCG
Organism: Prevotella sp. UBA1104; assembly: GCA_002314055.1. Taxonomy (GTDB): domain Bacteria; phylum Bacteroidota; class Bacteroidia; order Bacteroidales; family Bacteroidaceae; genus Prevotella. The sequence continues at coordinate 1,819 of DCBP01000044.1, read as the reverse complement.
GTGTCAATAATCCCCAGACAGTCTGCGTCGCCCTCTTCTGAATGGTGGCAGAGCAACTGTTGTCCTATGCATATTCCTAATAGTGGCTGTTTTGCATTGCGAATGGCGTCGTCAAGATGTCGCTCGCGTAAATATGCCATGGCGGAACTTGCCTCTCCTTGACCAGGGAGTATTATACCGTCGGCTTTTGATATGAGTTCCAAATCATCCGTAAATGTCGGGACAACTCCAATTCTCTCAAGTGCATTGAGAACACTCCTTACGTTGCCTGCGTTGTATTTTATGACGACAATATTCATTACGTTAGCTTCTTTTGTTTACATTATTTTATGACAAATGTGGCATAAACCGGAATTTGTTTTGCAAAAGTAAGAAAAATAAAGCTTTGTGCAATGCTTTTTCTGAAAAAAACAATAAGATGAAAGTAGAATTCTTGTAATTGAAGCGATATATTTGTGAATATATTTTTTTATATGTACTATAATTGCTAAATTTGCACGATACATAAATATGTAGTATGAAATATAACAGGCATCGGTAAAGCCACAGTCTGTAGTAATATAACACATTATTAATATGAAGAAATTTGCATTGGTAATATATGTATTCCTGTCAGCAATAACAGTTAGTGCCGACAATATCGAAGAAGTATTTGTCAATATGCCAGACAGTATTATACCTTATTTAAATATGAGTATACGCACGGATATGGTAGACAAATACAAGAGCAAGACTCATATAGAAACAAAAAATCTGCTCGATGGTGAGAGTCTGATTATAAGAATGGCAGACAACTATATCGATATGCAGCTGAATAAGGCTACAAACTTGAGCATTGCACAGCTGGAGAAAAACGACTCTACTAAAATCTTATGTCTTGTCAAAACCTACGGTAATCCGGCAATAGAGAGTAGTGTGGAGTTCTATACTTCAGACTGGAAAGTTATTGCCGACAATAGTTTCGGGTTGCCGGACTTTTCAGACAGTAAGGTGATGACTGACATGCTTACTTGCTGCCCCGACACAATGTCGGCAGAGAGATTTAAAGACATCCAGAAGACTATAGAGCCTGCTATGGTGACTGCAACACTTTCTGAGGACAATACAATAAATGTCTTTATCAATAGTCCTCTTCTTACTAAAGAAGAAAATAAGGCTCTTGATACGATAAAAAAGCAAAAATCATTTAAATGGAATGGCGATATATTTAAATAGTGTTTAAATATAACCATTTCTATTGTAAAAAGCTTGCAGATATGAAAAATGTTCGTATCTTTGCAATGTGTTTTTCATGGTATTAGATTATTAAGGTTAATAAAAGATTGGTTGTCGTGAGACAATCAATTTTTTTTTTGCTAAAGTGTTTTTCTCTCTGTTAATAAACGTGTCTTCTTGTATTAATGTTCTCCCTGTTATTTTTCATTGTTCTCTTTTTATTTTAACCTCTTTCTTTTAATAGTCAAACATAATATTTACATCATCTAAACATAGTACTTGCGTATTGTCTTTATGCTGTTTGCAGAATTATGTACCCGATTCCACCACGTGAAGCATTTCTTTCTGCCACACTGCGGACAGACGTATCTGTTGCTGCCACCAATGCGGTAACGCTCCAGGGTGTATCTGATATCTTTGTTGTACATATTAAATTTCCTTTCTTTTTTATCTTGTTATTTTTTCTCGTTCATCTTTTCTTCCCCTCCCCCGCCTCCCCTTCCAGGGGCGGAGCGGTTTCCATTATAGCTCATGATAGGAAACTGATAAGGGGTGTCAATCCTGTTCGCAGTCAGGAGATACAAATCCTGTTCGCAGTCAAGGG
>DCBP01000088.1 GCA_002314055.1 Prevotella sp. UBA1104 | reverse complement strand
ACTTTTGTACCGTCATTTCCCGATGGCTGACTGAGTGAAGTCGGCGATATTCCGAGGATTGACATGATTATAATAAGAAAGACGTTTGCTTGACGTCTTTGTCTGACGTACTGAAATCTGGTAAATTTCAAAATGGGAGTCAGGTGAAGACAGCGGTGGGCGTCTACCCATCGTGTATATACACATGGCATAGGTGTACTCTGTCCTTTCGTGGGATAGGGTATACTCTATGTTATAATATATATACCCAAAAGGTGTAGACATCTGTTGCTTCTTATCTTTGTTCCCATAGGTTTTACCAGAACCTCAGCACGCAAAGATAAGGCTAAGGGCAACAGATTCCTACGCCTTTTTTATTTCTGGCAATAATCCTTTGCCGGTCTGTTTCTTCATATTAAGAGAGAGAAATTTGCTAATCTTATAATCAATATGGTTGGTTTTTGTCATGGGGAATCGGCAATGTAATAGTTTGCCAACCGGGACGGACTATGGCAAAAAAACTACAACTTGGATATAAGGATATAGAGGCTCGGTTGGAAACTCTAAAGTCGAAACCTGTAGCTGCCTCGGAAGTGGGCTACGAGATATTGAAAGCCTTCGGTAAAAGTGATAAGGATATATCGAGATACAAGGAGGGGAAAGGTATACTAAAGACTTTCGACGGATTACTCATAAAAGGCTTGTTCTGTTATCGACAAACGGATACGCTTCGTCTTACGGAGGAGTTGGAAAACTTAAAATGCGATGAGCATGTTCGCAAGGCTTCGCCGAAGATTATTGCCGTGAGCGACGGTAAAACGGTGTTGGCGTATGACACTCGCGAGAAGGACACATATGAGCAGCAGTTGGCTAAGATGCATAGCGACTTCGGCTTTTTCTATCCTCTGATGAATGTAGAACGGGTGCATGTGGTGGCAGAGAATCCTGCTGACGTGAAGGCTGCTGAAAAGCTTGCAAAGTTGCACGACGAGATTCGTGCTTACAATGAGTATAATAGTGATGACGACCTGCATGACCTTAACATCTTTATCACTCGACTGCTTTTCTGCTTCTTCGCTGAAGATACGGGTATATTCGAAGAAAACCTGTTTGCTAATTTCATTCGTAGGTTTACTAAGAATGACGGGTCTGACCTCAGTGAGATGCTTGCTCAGGCGTTTCGGGTGATGAACATAAAGGTGAAGGACCGTAGCGAGGAGATTACCAAAGAGATTAATGATTTCCCGTATGTCAATGGTGGCTTGTTTGCTTCTGACATTCCTATACCTATGATGGGCTATAAGGCAAGGAAGATTATTATTGAGTGTGGTGAGCTGGATTGGAAGGACATTAACCCCGATATCTTTGGTAGCATGATTCAGGCGGTGGTGAATCCTGATGTGCGTGCCAAGGAGGGTATGCACTATACCAGTGTGCCGAATATCATGAAGGTTATTAATCCGTTGTTTCTCGATGACTTGCGTGGGGAATACAAAAAACTTGTGGACTTATACGAGCAGAAGAAGAACCTCCACGACATGAGTGTTCTTTCTTATAATCAGTTCCTTGCCGAGTGCAAACCTATAATCAATGGCTGCAACCGGTTGATGACACGCATGGGAAAGATGAAATTCTTTGACCCTGCCTGTGGCAGCGGCAACTTTCTTATTATTACATATAAGCAGCTTCGTTTGTTGGAGATGGATATTCTTCACCTTCGCAAGAAGTGTACGCCGGAACAGGCACTCGACTTTATCGATGGCTCTTGTATACGTCTCGACCAGTTCTATGGTATAGAACTCCTTGATTTTCCTCACGAAGTAGCAATGCTCTCCCTTTGGCTCGCCGAACATCAGATGAACAATAAGTTTCATGCTGACTTCGGTGTGAATGTAGCTGCACTGCCACTTAAAAACATAAACCAGATAAGGTGTGATAATGCGTGTAGGGTGGATTGGAATGAAGTGTGTCCACATACGAAAGAGGAAGAGGTGTTTGTGTTTGGAAATCCACCGTATTTGGGGAGTAGTTTGCAAGATGCTTCGCAAAAGGAAGATATGAAATATGTTTTTGGAGAAAATGCAGGATGGAAGAAACTCGATTATATTTGTAATTGGTTTTTGTTGGGTTCTTTGTATACAAAAGGATCTAAAGCTAAATGTGCTTTTGTTTCGACTAATTCTATTACCCAAGGTGAACAAGTAGCTATTTTATGGCCAATTCTTTTTAGCTTAAAAGTTGAAATTGCGTTTGCTTTTACTTCTTTTAAATGGTCAAATAATGCCAAATATAATGCAGGAGTAACTTGTGTTATTATCGGTTTGCAAAATGGTAAGGATATAAAGCAGCGATTACTCTATAGTGATAAGGGTGTAAAGTTTGTTCCTTTTATAAATCCTTATTTAAGTACAACAAGAATTTTGTATATGAAGCCTGAAAATAAATCGATCTCAGGATTACCAGAAATGATAAGTGGCTCAAAAACAAATGATTTTAATAACTATATGTTTGATGTAGAAGAAAAAGAGATTCTTTTAGAGCAATATCCTCAGGCAAAGTGTTTAATTAAAAGGTTTGTTGGTGCTGCGGAATTTATAAAAGGGCAAATTAGGTATTGTTTGTATGTTGATGATAATAATGTCAATCTTGCTTATTCTATTCCAGAAATAGCAAAACGCTTGGAAAATGTTCGTATGGAAAGAGCAAAGAGCAAAAAAATACCAACGAAAAAAATGGCAGATTATCCTTATAAATATACTGAAGATCGTTTTTCATCGCTGGAGGCTTTGTTTATACCATTAACATCTTCTGAAATGCGTAAATACATACCGATAGGATTCTTGGAAAAAGATACAATTGTATCTAATGCAGGATTTGCTATTTATGATTGTCCTATATGGGTATTTGGAATAGTTACTTCTTATATCCATATATTATGGAACAATACGTTAGCAGGGAAAATGGAAATGCGTTTAAGATATTCTAGTTCTTTATCATACAACACCTTCCCTTTCCCCTCAATCTCCTCTTCCAAGAAGTCCGAGATAGAAGAAGCAGCGACCGATATTCTCCTTGTTCGTGCAGAATATCCAGACAAGACCCTTGCCGATCTTTACGATCCCGACAAGATGCCAAGGGATTTGCTTGAGGCGCACGAAAAGCTCGACCTCATCGTGGAGAGTTGTTATCCTGGTTCGCCGTTCCCTAATGACGAAGCTCGCCTCGAATGTCTCTTCAAACTATACGAGAAAATGACAGCAAAGTAAAAAATAAATGTAAAAAATAAGTGCTCTTTGACATATTGATAGAAAAAAGGATAGTAGTAATTTTGCTATATGATTTTTAATACATATTACTTGCAAAGTAATAAAATAAAGAATATGGAAACAAACATCTTGACGTTAGATAAATACCTTTTTGAGGATGCACAGAAATATGCATTTAAAAGAGGAACGGATTTAACAAAACTTGTTGATGATTTAGAAGATGCAATGCAATATTTTTCGGCAGTTGGTGCAAAAGTAGATGTTGTATTGACTAGAAATAAAAAAGATTTTATTGAAATAAGTGTGCCTGTGATGACTCCTGATGAATTCTTCATAGATTAATATTCTATTAATACTACTTTTTTCTATCTGTATGTTGAGGTAAATATAAAACATATGGATATGATGCAATCAATTAATGACAATATCGTTGATATAAAGTATCAGCAAACAGGCACATCGAGTACGACCAATTCGCTCGGTATGCGAGAGATGCAAGCCAAGGCTTATGAGGCACGTAACAACCGCTTCCTTCTAATTAAGGCACCGCCGGCTTCAGGCAAGAGCCGTGCCTTGATGTTCATCGCCCTTGATAAGCTAAAGAACCAAGGGATAAAGAAGGTTGTCGTTGCCGTGCCGGAAAAGAGTATCGGACGTTCCTTTCAGAATACAAGTCTGATGAAGTTTGGATTCTTTGCCGACTGGCGGGTGGCTCCGTATTTCAACCTCTGCGATGCCTCCAACGAGAGTGATAAGGCAAAGCGTTTTGTGGAGTTTTTCCATCAGGATGGTTGCAAAATTCTTGTCTGTGCCCATGCCACGTTGCGCAACGGCATGAAAGAGATAAACGACGAAGAGTTTAACGATTGCCTATTGGCTATAGACGAGTTCCACCATACCAGTGCTGATGTAAACAGCGGATTGGGTGACATAGTGCGACGGGTGATGAACAACTCCACCGGACATATCGTGGCAATGACGGGTAGCTACTTTCGTGGCGACGGCGTTCCTGTGTTGAGGGCAGAAGACGAGG
>DCBP01000121.1 GCA_002314055.1 Prevotella sp. UBA1104 | reverse complement strand
GCTGATTTATATAGAATTTATCATAGAATCTGTGTAAATCGAGCCACGAAGTAGGCGACCATACATCTTTTTGATATTGTCTTACTGTCCGCATGGAAAATCCGTGATATCTGTGTAATCTGCGGGAAAATAATATCACTCCATTTTCCGGAAGAACTTGAAGTAAACCAGAAGCATGGATAAATCAAGAATTTCAGCAAATAAGACAGACGGAAGAAAGACACAAAAAATCCTTCACCATAACAGCTTATCAATCAAATGATTATAACGTCGGTGAAGGATTTTTGAAAATTCATTTATAAAATGATACGAGTAGATTCTCTCATTTCACTTTCTTCTTATACGTTATCCGCAACACTTTACGTCCATTGTCAATCTCAATCTTTCCCAACTTTGAAAACACACTCTATCCGAGGAGCAACGGAGCCGACTGATTCTTCGCGACAGAAGCCTTGATGTCATTAAGATGAATATTTCCGAGCTTCACATCGCGAAGATTGATTACCGTTCCTTCCGTTATGTCTCCATCAGCAGTCATATAGTTCCTTCTGCCAAGAACGTCAGAAGCCGACAGATAGTCGTTCTTCAGCATAAAAGTAGCCTCAACAGATGATATCGAAACATCAGAAGCACCAGTGTCAAAGATAAAATGAAGCGGCAAACCATTGATGGAGCATTTCACCTTGCATACACTACCCTCCTTTACAAACGGGACTTCTTCCGTCCTGCTCTCATATACCGCCGTATCATCGGCGTCCTCTGCAATTTCCTGCTGGTGCTTCTGTTCGTATTCATTAATCAGAGCCTTGAATTCGGGAGTGTTGCGAATATTGTTCAGGTCTCTGTCTCGCTTGATATGGGCAAAGCGTCTGTATCCTTTTTCCAATGATTTACGAAGATATGACAAAGCCTTATCCTTGTTGCCCATAATGGAATACAAGCATGCAGCATCGTAAAAGGTGCCATTGTCATCAGTCTTCTCCAACACCTTATTTAACGTTTCTATAGCCTTATTCTTATCGCCAAGGTAATAATATGCATAAAAGGAACAATCAGCCTCTTCCGGTATAGAGTCAAGGCGAATAGCCTGTTTGAAGTCTTCGTCAGCAGCCTGTTTATTTCCTTTTTGCAGATACAATACTCCTCGATTTAAATACTGATAAGCATCATCCGGATAGAGCGTTATTGCCATAGTATAGTCTTCGATTGCATCGTCAGACTTGCCTAAATGGTCTTTAAACCAGCCTCTGCGATAATAAGGGAAAGCATCTTCTGGATTTTTCTCAATATAGCTGTCCATTATCTTGATAGCCTCTTCTGTCCGTCCTGCATTGTCAAGGATATTAGCCTTTGTATACAAATAATCTGTCTCTGCAGAATCCGAAGCAATAGCCTGATTACAATAATCAAGAGCCTTGTAGTAGTCGCCAATTTCATCATAGCAGTTGGAGATGCGGTTTGCCGTTTCTTTTTGGGAGTCGATGGCAAAAGACTCTTTATAATATTGTATAGCCTTGGCATATTTATCAGTATGCTCATACACTACGCCAAGATTATATGGCCATGACGCATCCTTTGGTTCCTTCATCTTCTGAACTTTAAGTTTAGCCACCGTCTGTGTAAAAGCCGAATCAGCAAGCGTCTGAAGTTCGAAGAATGCCTTATCGTCATTGCCCAACGACAGTCCCATTATAACATCGTCCACCGCCTCATTGTATTTCTTCAATCCCATATAGCTTTCCGCACGGAAAGAATAGGCAGAAGAGTATGCCGGTTCCAGCTTGTTCACATAATCAAACTGTTTTATGGCATCCTCATATCTCTTTTGGGCATTGGCGTTTCTTCCCAATCCCATATACCCCATGACATCACCTTCTTTCAGCGAAATCATCTTCCGGTAATCATTGTCAGCCAGGTCATACTTTCCCTGTTCATAATACACCTGTGCCCTCACATTATACAATCGGTCGTCTTCAGGAGTCTGCGATATTGCCTGGGCATAATCTTTCAGAGCCTGAACGGTATCCTGTAAATTCAGGGATACGCTTGCCCTGACGGTATAGGCAAAAGCCTTATACTCTTTGTCTTTGGTTGGGAGTTTCTTTATGGCAGTATTTGCCGCAGTAAGAGCCCGTCCGTACTCTTCATTAGAGTTTCTCAGATATGCCAGCCATACAAAGGCATAACCATTGTCCGGATGCTCCGCAATCTCCTTGTTGAGATAATCGAGAGCCTCCTCGGTATTGTTTTTCTGTACAGCCTCAACGCCTCGTGTATAGTTATAGCTGTCCGGGCGTTTTATGTTGTCTGCATACAAGGCTGAAGTGCAGACGATCAGAAGGAATAATAGGATTTTTCTCATTGTTGTTGATTTTTAAAGTATTTGATTTCGTCTTGCTATATTTTATTCTATCTTATATCCAATTCCTTTTAGGATGAGCCATCCTCCATACAATACAGCACCATAGAAAATATAAGCCCCATCTGTAGCTACAGTTAATACTATACCACCTAAAGCCCATAAAAATCCATAAAGCATTTCCTTATTGGCTACATTTTGCTTTTCTTTATGCTCTTGTTCCTTTAAATTTGAAACAACTGTTGAAGCAGATTCTTCATTAAGACCTTGATTTATCAACTCTCACCTAACTTCTTTCCAACTCATATTTTGAGTCGTGTACAAGTCAACAGCATAGTCATATACACCATTAACCCATTCTTGTATTTCTTCATCATTGGGTTCTCTTCGTTTTTCTAAATCAATCATGAAAACTTTCATATAAAGGATGGAACCACATAGACTTATTTATGCAGTTCCATCGTAATTTCTTATTTCTTTGTAAACAAATGCCAAATCTCTCGAATCCAAAGTACAAGCGATGAACCAACGATGATTATAATCCAGTCAATCAGTTTTAGTCCTTCAACATTGAAGAACTGCTGAAGTCCAGGGATTTCAACCATTGCAATCTGACCAATAAGGATTATTGCAACTATCGTCAGCAATCCATTACAACCTTTGAAATGAAGAGCACTGCGTCCTGTTTCAAATGCACGGGCATTGAATAGATAGAAGAAGTGTGTCATCACGAAGGTGGTAAACAACAATGTCAACTCATATGTTGTTACGTGTCCCTTTTCACCAAGTTGCACGTGCAGTAAATCAGTGAACTGCGTGATATCAGCATGCTGAAAGATATAGAGCATTCCGAGAAGCATAAGGAAGAAGAATCCACCAACACCGATAATCTCTCGAAGCATAGGCTTGTTGAGAATAAACGCATTGCGGTCGCGTGGTTTGTCTTTCATAACACTTTCTGATGGTGGCAACGATGCAAGAGCCATAGCAGCAAATGTATCCATGATGAGGTTAATCCACAACATCTGTGTTACAGTCAGCGGTGACTCTGTTCCCATGAAAGCACCACAGAGAACGAGGAAACAAGCTGTTACGTTCACGGTCAACTGGAACAAGAGGAATCGCTGGATATTCTGATACAGCGAACGTCCCCACATCACAGCCTTTCCGATACTGCTGAACGAGTTGTCGATGATGGTAATGTCAGAAGCCTCCTTCGCAACACTCGTTCCGTCTCCCATAGACAGACCGACATGGGCTACTTTCAGAGCCGGAGCATCGTTTGTGCCATCACCCGTAACGGCAACTACCTGATTTTTCTTCTGCAAAGCCTCAACCAGTCGTTTCTTATCCATCGGACGAGCACGCGAGATAATCTTCAAGTCAAGTACACGCTTCTGAAGTTCCTCATCCGACAATGCTGCGAACTCTGGTCCTGTAATGATATTACGTTCCGTATCGCGGGTATCATTCCAAAGACCAATCTGACGGGCAATCTCCTTTGCTGTTCCCGGAGTATCACCAGTTACAATCTTTACATTGATACCAGCATCAACACATTCCTTAACAGCAGCCGGAACATCAGCCCTAACAGGGTCAGCAATAGCAGCTACTCCAATAAAGCATAGCTTATCTGCAACGATGTCATTGCCTTCAACGGCTTTATCACCATCATTTAAAACCTGATAAGCAAAGCCCAGTGTACGCATTGCACGATTTTGGTATTCGGTCAGTTGCTTTGCAACATCCTCTTTACTTACAGATTTCTCACAGCATAGACCATACACAATTTCTGGAGCACCCTTTACATACAGAACTTTTTTACCTTTCAAAGCTACAGACTCAACAACAGTTGCCATATATTTGCGCTCTGTAGAGAATGGCACTTCAGAAACAATTTTTACACTTTCACGTATTGAACGGTAGCCGACGCCATTATTGTTCAGCCAAAATAGCAACGCACCCTCTGTAGGATTGCCAAGTATCTGTGGCTTACTCTTATCGGAGAAATCAATAGATGCAGTGGAGTTGACAGCAATACCCTCATTAAGAACTTCCTTAGGTGTATCGCCATATACCTTCATCTCATCAACACTCATTAGGTTTTGAGTCAGTGTACCTGTCTTGTCTGTGCAGATGACTGTTGTCGCTCCCATTGTTTCACAGGCATGCATTTTGCGAACTAGGTTGTTGGTCTTGAGCATACGACGCATACTGTAAGCAAGGCTCAATGTGACAGCCATCGGTAGTCCCTCTGGCACAGCGACAACCACGAGCGTTACGGCAATCATCAAGGTTTGAAGGACATATGCGATGAACGGAGCGATTTGCTCCATTGAGCCAAAGCAATCTGTGCCATTTGTCACGAAGTACATAATGATACGACCGATTACAATAAGAGCGGCAAAACCATAACTTACCTTGGTAATCCAGTCGCTGAGCCCGTCAAGTTGCTCGTTGAGCGGTGTCTTCACACTATCGTCAATTTGGACAGCCTCAAACACCTTACCTTGTTCTGTCTTGTCGCCGACAGCCAGTACGCGACAGATGCCGTGACCTTCCATAACCTTTGTACCCTTCATAACATGGTTGGTAGGATAAGTGGCATTCTTGTCGAAATCCTTCTCATCAACGCTTTTTCCGCACATAGGCTCACCAGTCAGTGTAGACTCATCCATGTGCAATGAAGTCGCCTCCAACAACTCCGCATCAGCAGGAACTTCCTCACCAGTGTTGAGTATTACAATGTCGCCAACCACTATGTCTTTGCGTGGAATCTGTGTGGTGTTTCCGTTGCGTATCACCTCTACAGCTTCGTCATCGTTCACCTGATTGAGGATGGTGAACTCCTTATCTGCCTGCAATTCAAAATAGAATGCAAGTCCTGTGGCAAGAAGTATTGCAACGAATATTCCTACAGGCTCAAAGAAGACTGCAGCACCCTGTCCGAGTCCGAAGAACTCATAGCATGATATACCTATCGACAAGGCTCCAGCAATCATCAAAATGATGATGAGCGGGTCGCCGAATTTCTCCAAAAACTGTTTCCATAAAGGTTCTTTCTCTGGCGGTGTCAATATGTTGGCACCATTCTTTCTGCGGCTTTCGAGCACTTGGGCATCCGTCAAGCCTGTGTAGTAATGTTTTTGATCCATTGTATCATTGTATTGTTGATATTCGTATTACGTTTATCTCTTTGGCACATATACCTTATTGCCCCGACTATTGGTGTAATACTGTCCACCACGAGGACCTGTCTGTATTGTCTGTCCCGAGCCATAGTTGTACGATTGTGTGGAGTAGTCTCTTGCACGGCTGCCTGTTGTACCGTTGTATGGATTGTAATTTCCAGAAGTAGAGAAATTGTCATGGTTGGTTCCATTACGCTGTGTACGAGTATAACCGTTCACATAAGTTCCGTTACTGCGAGTGTAACCACTGACTGAAGTGGTGTTCGGATTGGTGCCATATGTGTAAGTTGTTGTGCTGCGACGGCTGCTGCCATAATTGTAGGATTGGGCTACTGAAGCGATTGATGTTACAAGCATTGCAACCATTGTTAAGAGAATCTTTTTCATAATCGTTAATTTTAAATTATTTTTGTTTCTTTTTCTACTGCAAAGGTATGACGTTATTTAAAACAGATAGAGATTTCCACAACATTACAGAACACATTCAATATTTCGCTTTCTAATTCTTGCAAGGTTACAACCTATAGACTATTGGCGTAATTTTGACTGATAATCAACGCTTTGCTTTAAGTATACAGTCAATAACATCAAGTCTACGAACACCATTATCAATGAAACAAGCCAGTAATTTGACAATGCATCATATAGCCCATGTATTAAGGCAGGGACGCACAAAGCCAAAAAGTATAGCCCTCTTCTATATTTTGGATATAGATTGGCGAATGACAGGAAATATCCAGCGATACCACACCAACAAGCGTGCAGGAATGGAAGGCTCGTCAATCGGGCTATGTTCAAGAAGAAAGAAACATCGTATGTCTGCTGCGCATTCACCGTAATCTGATATTGCACTCCCTCAAACACACCAAAGGCAATCCCAGATATCAGCCCATAGAAAACCATTGTTTGAGGGATTAGTGGTTCTTTCGCTTTGCGTAATATAAGAATTAGTGGTATCATCTTTGCGAACTCTTCTGTTACACCAATTCCAAGAACAAATCCCAACACATTTATTGGAAAAGCGACATCTGTGAAGAAATAGAAAGGATTAAGTTTTGGCAACCCTGCCAAGTCCCATGCCACAAACACACACAATTGCGTCAAGAAGAACACACTCATGGTTGTCCTTAGTCTGACTTGTGGCGTTTTGAAACAGGCATAGAAGAACAATCCCCAGATAATGGAGAAATACAAGGATACCTCATAAAACAAGAACACACCACCCAAAGGGATGTTCATGATAATCATTGGCAATAACCCTACCAATGCCAATATCAAGAACCGTTGGTCGGATAGAAATTGCTTGGAAAACAATTTCGCTTTGGGAAATATCAATTCAGCGCCAATTTTGGATAGTTGCGAAATGATATTTCCTTTGTTTTGTACATGAACTTTCAGATTGGCACGTTTCAGATAGAAGCCAACAGTCTGCTCAAGGCTATCACCTACGGCTATAGCCTTGTCCTGCTTCAGTATCTGCCCGCTATTTACATACGAGAGAAGTGTCTGCTCATCATATGGTCCGAAACGCTGGGCGTTTCTTACGATGTAGATGTTCATAATTAACTATGTCATTCTTTCCAATTTCAATGTTGTACAATTTTCCACAATTGACACTACAGATTATTTATTTTCCAAATATTGACTTTAATATCATTTTCCCTATTTTACGTTCAAGACCTGCTTTAGTTGTAGGAATACCGGTTTCTCTCGCAATCTTTTGCTTAGTCTGTGTTATACCCAGAGCTCTCTTCCATGAGAAAGAGAGACCTGGAATTGAAATGTTAGACTTCCTTCTTGCCATAATATCAGTTTTTTACAAGTTGAACAACAATTAATCTACCTCCTTGCCCCTTGTCAAAAAGTATCTGTCTACCCTCTGTAAGTGGCACATACTGTCCGATACCTATAGGCTTCTTGTCTGTGGCATCATACATATCCGGCAAACGACGGTTGATAAGAATCCACTGTCCGTTGAAGAAGTGGAAGTCGCCTACTGGTTTCTTGTCCTCAGCGCTCGTCTTTTCGTTGCAAGGCACAAGGTTGTTAGAGTGCCATTTATACAAAGTCTGCTTGTCGTATACCATCAGTCGATAGTTCTCCGACATATACTTTCCGTGTGATGGCGCATAGTAGAAATTGAGTATAGGTAACTGTCCTTTATACTCAGTTCCACAGAACGGGCAACGTGGCTTGGTGGTGTTGTCGAAAACATACCAGTGAGCCTCGCATTTCGGGTTCTGGCATGGCTGTACCAAATCGCAAGTCTTCACCAATGCCTCCTCCCATTGCAAAGCTGATGGACGTGCGGCAGGATTATGCAAACCATCAATAAAGGCCTTGTCAAACAACTCTTTCAAGTATGGACCGCATATTGTGTAAGGCATTTTCGCAGGGTCGCCTTGTGGAAGTTGCGACTTTGCCAGTTGGTCTGCCTTTACACGATTGGTCTTGTCTGTGGGGTGTTCTATGAACAAAGCCTTTGAGCCATAGCGCATGTCATCATCTTTTTGCGGGTCGTCAACATCCCACACTTTGCCTCCATCCAATGGATGACGGTTGAGCAGAAATGTGTATATAAGAACAGCAAGAGCATGGCGGTCGGTCTCTATCTTGGGAAGATTCTTTTTCGGGTCATCTACTTTAAGGACTTTGGTGGCGAGAACCTCAGGGGCAATGAAGCCCGGAGTACCCACAACTTCAGGTGGAAACTTGTGTGGCACAACAAGACCATCGCAGTCGATGATACAGGCATTGCCACTCAGTGGATCAACGAGCACATTGTTATATGAAAGATCGGAGTGGGCAAGTCCCGCCGCATGAAGTCGTCGCATAGCACGGGCAATCTTTAGGCACATATGCAGTCTGTCCAAGAAAGACCCTTTCTGGTCAGTTGGGACAAACCTATTAATGAGCTTGGCTGACGAGAACCACTTGCCATTTTTCTCTTGTCCGTTCTTTATGAACGGCCAAGAGTCTGCAATTCCACTGAAGAAGAACTTTTTGTCGTAAAAAGGCATCACTATACCCGTCAAGCCATTCCACTCGACAATCTTTGTTGGCCATGCAAAGAACTGCTTCCAATACTGACCAATGGCATCATTGGTAAAAATACGATTTCTATGAACATTCACAATGTCGTTGATTCGAGCCTTGTCGTTTGCATTGATAGGCTTGCGGTAGAAAGCCACGACATATGTCTTGTCAGTAGAAAAATACACATCCTTGACACCACCCTGAGCTTTTATTTCGTCGTAAAACTCAACGGTGCTGCCGTCTTGTGCTTTTAATGTCACCTTGTTTGCCATAAGCTATTATTTTTCTGCTGTTGTATCAGCCACTTCCTTTGGTTCCGTTTCTTCCGCGGAGGCTTCTTTTTCTTCCTCTATCATCTCTTTCTCTTCCACCGTTGCTTTTTTCTCTTCTTTAATAGTGGTATCTTCTCCTTCATAAAGAATGGCTATTGTGCGGTCGTCATGATTGCCTGGTGCCCAGAAGTCAAGCCAGTCAAGCAACTGGTCTTTTGACGCCTCGTTGTCGTCTGTCAGTTCAACACCATTCTCTTTCAGATCATCCCATAACGCATCCCATTTGGCAGGATTGTTGAGATTGGCATCTGTTTCGAACTTCGGGTCGCTCACACCGTCGCTCATTAGGAACAATGCCGTGAAGTCTGGCACTATATAGAATCGCAGACGTTGATACAGAGCCGTAGCATCTTTGAATATCTCGGGCATTGTAAGGAATCGTGTCTGTCCTGCATACTCGCCCTCGTCAGGTACACCAAGTATTTTTGCAGTATGAGCATTTCTGTCGTAAAGACAAATTGCACCATCGCCAACCCAAAATGAGGCCACAAACCATCCGAAAATGAATTTCTTGCAAATGGTAAGCAGAAGAGTCGTGGCATAATACTTTGTAGGCTGTTTTGTCAAAGCCGCTTCTGCCTGTATCGCCTTGTGAGCTTTGAATGCAGCAGTTCCGACAATGTCGTATATATGATTTCCGACAATTTTACGTGCTTCTTCTTCCGCGATGTCTTGCAGATTGCCATATTTGCCGATAGCATCCTCAAAAGCCTTGCTCTGTCCGAGCTTTGACATACAATAATTTACAGATTCATCGCAAGCAATCTTTGAACCTTGACGTGAATATTTTGAAGAACCAGCTCCATCGGCAACGGCCATGATATACCATCCGTTGTCCATGTGCTCCATGCGGAAATGGTCGTCACGCGGTTTCCCTTCCTGTGCATGGCTGCGTCCACGTTTGCTTGCAGCTACGATGTCTTTCTGCAGCGTGCCATCAGCCAATGCTTCTACCTTTATATACTCCACCTGCGTGTCTTCATTTTTGTATTTGGGTTCGGGCATATTCTCCCAATCCACAGGTATGTTGCGCCACAGCTTGCGTGGATCTTGATTGATTACAAACGGTATCTTATGTTCCAATGTCGGCTTGTCTTCAGGCATTTCTATTCCGCCACAGAATTTATAGACCAATGTCAATTCGAAAGTTGATTCTGCCACGGCACCATCTTTACGGAAAGCTTCCAAAGAGGGAGTGCCAGTAATGGCAAAGCTCTTGCCATCTGGCGCAACCGTCAGTTTTAGTCCATGCTTGTCCTCGTCCAATCCTTTAACGTCCACAAGTACCAGTTCCACTTTATCAAATATGTCAGAGTTGACTTGTGGCATTATTATGGTCTGGTTGTATTCTATATTCTCTTTGGCATTAGGTATGTTGAGATTCCATTTCAACTCTCCATCAGCAATTTTCACTTTATCCATAACGAATGTATTATATTGTCCCCATAACTTGTTTGACAAGAAGCGAAGAAATTTCTCCGCCTTGTCATCCTCTTGATTACCTATAAGTAATTGTAAAGCTTTGTCTAAAGTCATAATCCTTAACCTCTACCTCTTGTTATATCCATTCCTCCTTCAGCTATTTTCCCAAGTGAGCCTTCCATGCCACACCAAGGACAGGCTGTGGTGTGGCCGTCGGAACACATGATGTTTCCACATTCGCAAATCACTACACCAATTTGTGCACCACAACAAGGACAGGTTGGAATGCCACGGAGTGACATAGTGTTGATATGACGATTTGACTTGCCGTCGCTCAAACTGTTGTAATTTTCCTCATCCACAGGATAGGCGCCAACGAGTTTGAAGTCCGTAGCTTTCATATCCAACGACTCCAGCCCTTCTATGGAAGACAAATGCTTGGCATATTTCACAAGATATGTTTTCTTTGTGTTGGAGCATTTGCCTAAGAGCACAGTGTAGTTTTCATCAACAGCGCAATGTTTTGATGTGTCCACTTTCTCAAGATTGATGCCAGTGGTAGGAGCCAATGCCACACTGTCGTCACCCATATCTGTGACTGAAACACTTGTCGCCTGAATGGAAGCAGTAACCCATTTGAAGAAAGCCTTGAACGACATTTCGTCAGTGTCGTTCAGTCTGAGCACATTGTCAGAAATCTGCCCTAATAATTGCGTGTTGACATTATTGCCGATAGAAATGACCACGAGGTTTGCCTTACGACGGTATTTGTTGTTCCATCGTGCAAAGGCAGATGAAGGATTGTCTGTTGGTGTGCCATCGGTAAAAAGGAATATGATTGGCTTCCAGTCGCCTTTCCGTTCTTCTGTGGTTTTCACCACATTCTTGTCAATGTCATCCATCAGAAAGTCAAGAGCGCAGCCAAGAGACGTACCTCCACCTATAGGAAACACAGGCGGATAGAACTTATAAAGTTCTGTCAATGGCGACAAACTTTTAGCCTTTCCGGCAAAGGCTATAACTGAAATGAAAGCTGTTTCAAGGGCATAAGGGTCGGTGCGCAGCTCCTGAACGATCTGCCGCATGCCGTTCTCCACTTGCTTTATAGGTTCTCCCACCATTGACTCTGACACGTCGATTAGGAAATAGATAGGTAATCGTCTCATATATTTAATTATTATTGTTTAGGAATTATCATTGGAATAGGACTCAAATATACTTTGCCAGGCCCTGTTATCTTCATCAAGCTCAAGCCTTCGCCTCTCAGCACATTGCCAAACGACCAACCTGCCTGTATTTGTGATATCTGAAAACCTTTCAATGCAACAATATGGTTCTCGTCTATCTCTACGGTCTCGCCATTTGCCAATATTTTTTCTATAGGTGTTCCAAGTGAGTCAAGGAATACCGTAGCATTACCTTCAACTTTCTGAAACAAGCCGACACCACCCAACAAACCTTGCAGATTGAGGTTGAGATTAAGCTTCACCTTGTTTGTGGAAGCCACATAGTGACCACGGCGACAAATCATATTCTCGCCTTGCAGACGTATCGGCACAAGCGAGCACATACTGCCCGACAACACCATTCTCTTGTCGGTGTTGGTAGGGTTGTAGAAATGTATTATCAGTACCGACTCTCCCGACAGGGCAGAGCGTAGCACACCGCCTATCAGATTGCCAAGCCCGTTGCCCGAGCCTCCACCATTCCACTCCGCATCGCGTTGCAAAGCCTCGTCTACATACACTATGCTGCCACGCTCCGCATAAAACGACTCTCCCGGTGTAAGGACCACCTCAAGGGTTTTGTACTCGTAACCTACAATCTTGCAATTCATAATTAATATACGTTATATGGCAAATCTGTGTCATTTGGATTTACTTCTATTGGAAAAAAAGAATACCATATTGCTTGTAATGTATACACTGGTCCCCAAGGTACTCCCCATAAGCCAAATAAAAGACTAATGAGTAAATATTTCCACCCATATTTTATACCCCATTCATTAGATTTCAAGAAATAGACTTGTGATGGCCGTCTAAAAGTCATAAGAATGATTGATATTGTATAAGTATAACAAACGAATCTTCCTCCTTTTTCTATTTCTTTGGATAATTCAGAATATGGAGTATGGGATAATTGATGAATATTCATATTTTCATTCTCTTATATTACAACATTCACTTCTATTGGAGGTGGTGGGAGTTCCATACTATCAGTCACTCCCATAGTGCGTCCGCCTTGCTGCACATTGATTGTCACCCATTGGAAGAATTTCTTAAATGTACTACTATCCATCGTGTCAAGCGTGAAAACATTGTCCGTGAGTTTCTTCAATGGTTCTGTTTTTGCTTTGGGACCAGCAGCACAGGCTACTATATTGGTGAATTGGTGACGCTTTACATTCTTTATGGCTTCTTCATATACCATCAAATCTGCGGGTTTTCCGTCAGTCATCAGAAACAATAACGGCATCCAATCACCTTTATGCTCTTTAGACCCCATGTTCACTTCACGATCATAACAATCGCATAGCATATTAAGAGCCGCACCTGTGTGTGTAGGTCCTGATTCGGGACATTCTATATCTGGCAGTTGCAAATTTTCAAGTTCTGTCAGAGGCAATATCTGCTTCACATCCTTGTCGTATGTAATAATACTGATGCAAGCCGTTTCCAAAGCATAGGGGTCAAGTCGCAAGGAGGCAATCATATCGGAAAGACCTACCTTTACCGATTCTATCGGCTCACCTTTCATGGAGCCTGATGTGTCAATCAAGATATATACCGGTAATCTTCTGCTCATAAATTTGTATTATTCTGAATGTCGGGTGATGATATAAGTGAAAACACCACCCAACTTTATTATATTGCATTTATTATACCACGATATTCACTTCTGGAGGAGGAGGCGGAAGCTCGCTCATATTAGTGGCTTCAGCAGCTGTCTCTTCCACAGACTTGCTGCTTGTGCTTATGGATGCTGATACCCACTTGAAGAAAGCCTTGATAGTGGCACTGTCGGCTGTATCGAGCTGAACCACATTCTCGGTGATTTGCTTCAACGTGTTGGTGTTAGCACCTTGGCCTGCAGCACAGGCAACGACCATACCGCACTTGCGTTTTTTGAACTCTGCAAGTCCTTTTGTTATAGAGTCTGTAGGTTCTCCGTCTGTCATTATGAACACCAACGGCCGCCAGTCGCCTTTCACCTCTGCCGTTGTCTTAGTAATTTCCGTATCTATCTTTTTAGACAGAAGTTCCAGTGCTTCTCCCAATGCTGTGCAACCGCTTGCTTCTATACTTGGCTGTTGGAAAGCAGCCAGTTCTGTAAGCGGAGTAATCTGCTGAGCAGAGCTGTTGAATGTTATAATACTGATGTATGCTGTCTCGAGAGCATACGGGTCGCTGCGTAATGTGGAGATAAGCGTTTGCACGCCATTCTTCACCGCCTCGATAGGCTCGCCATACATTGAGCCGCTTGTGTCGAGGAGCAGATATACGGGAAGTCTTCTCATATTTTAGCGTTTACTTTTTATTTTGAATAATCTTTTGCTACACGTTGAATGGTATAACGAATGTCTCTATCCTCAAAGGCATCACCAATAGCGGCAAACTTCCAATCGCCATTACGTCTGTAAAGTTTACCCATAATCAAAGCTCGTTTGCCAACACATTCTGTTTTTGTCGCAACGTCATATTGTGCGAAAACTTGCTTTGGCGGTCTTTCCGGTGTTCCCTCAAACATGCGGATTGAGGCATACGGTATTCCCGAGAAATCGCCTCTATACTCATTGTTGTTGTATATATTGAGGAAGAAAACGATAGAGTTGACATCTGGGTTCACACGATTCAGGTCGACAGTTATAATCTCATTGTCAAGACCGTCATCTCCGTCTTGGTCGCCTGTGAGGTCATCACCTGTGTGGTGGAGAGCACGGTCGTTGGAGTCTAATTTTCCTTGAGGCACTTTGCCACCAAAATTGTATAATGGTGACCATATATGGTCAATAACATTTCCTACCGCATTAAACATCATGCAACTAAGATCTAAATCAACATCGACAATTTTTGTTGATAGTCCGAAGAAAGATTTCTTAGTTATAGCTCCCCAGTTGCAGCCAACACAGAAGTTGGTTAACTTTGTTCCACTCTCTTTTTCAAGGTTGATGCGTTGTCCTTTTTCAAGTCTTATAGCCATATCTTTAGGTTTTAAATTGTTAATCTTTACTGCCTGGTGAATAGTTAAATCCCCAACCATACACCTTGTCACAATCACTATGACCATTATGGAATGTGATAAGTTTCTTTACGGTAATGGAATTGTCCGTTCCGAAATCAAGTTGGGCAATGGCGCAAAATTTCTTATTGCTATTCTGTTGCCCCATTTCCACAATCACATCGTCACTGCCAGGAACCTTCACTTTTACCACAGCGTTAGTCTCTGACCATTTAGCCACGCCTTCATATATAAAGGTATAGACAATGATGCGCTTTATTTGGTTCGCACCATTGGGATTGACAAGTATTGTTTCGCCCGATGATGTACCACCTCCACGGTCGTCTCCTTTATGCCATATGTATGGTGTATGGTCATAGCATCCCTGCCGTGTAACATGATGGCGGTCTCCTCCACGTCCATGTGAAAACTGCAATCCATCTATCAGCATCTTCTTGCCGTCACGCATCTCATAGAAACAGCCAAGATCCAAATCAACCGCATTGCCGAATAGATTTTTAAAGAAGCCACCTTTGTTCCAGTCAAGGTTGATAACAATCTCTCCCGCCAATGGTCTGCCGCTCGGCTTTTCAAGATTTATTCGATGGATGTCGCCACCTTTTTCAAGAATTATAGCCATAACTACATGAATTTAGATGCATACTTACGGCAAATAGGTTCCAATCCATCTTTATGTGCCTCGCCTACTGCCTGAAATTTCCACTCTGATCCACGGCGGTACAAACGTCCAAACTCAACACCTTTATCTGTAGAGAAATCCTCGTCAAGGTCGTATCGGCATATTACTTCGCCATTCATAGCATTCTTTATTTGAATGTAGGCGTCACGAACCTGACCGAAATTATATTTCATTCGTGGAGCGTTATGTGGGTCATTATAATCAGATGGATTCCAATAGATGCTTGCCGTGAAAAGAATTTCCTTAACGTGAGAAGAAGTTTTGGTTAAGTCAACTTCTATTTCTTCATTTCCCTCACCCGTGTCATCGTCATCATCGCCAAGGTCGTCTACAGAGCCAAGAACACTTTTGTCTACAGAGATAGGGCGCATCACAGCATTGCCGTTTTCATCAAAAAGCGGATTTCCGTTATAGTCAAATGCTTGTACCTGATTGCCAGACCCATAGAAAACAAAATCATATTCATTTTCTATCTGTCCGTTACTTCCCAACAAAAACGTTGAAGCATCTAAGTCATATGCAGGATCAGCGTTTGGATTAACTTTCCATCCCATTTCAACTTTCAGGCGAGTCAGTCCTGGCGCAATCTCTACTCGCTGTCCTTTTATTAAGTTAATAGCCATAAGCGATTATGCGAATTGTTTAGCGTATTTGTTTACCAGAGCTTGCAGACCACCTTTGTTGCCATTGCCAATTGCCTCAAACTTCCATTCTCCATTATGACGATACAGACGACCAAATTCTACGGCTGTCTCAACAGAGAAGTCCTCGTCCAAATCATAACGGGCAATCTCTGTGTTAGTTTTAGCGTCATATATACGTATATACGAATTCCGAACCTGCCCGAAATTCTGACGACGCTCTTCTGCTTTGTAGATGGTTGCTGTGAAGATAATCTCTTTGATTTGAGAACTTACTTTTGCCAAGTCAACATTCAGAGTCTCATCGTCTCCACCATCGCTGTTTCCACCGGTCAAGTCATCTCCCATCGATTCTACCGAACCATCAGGTGCTTTTTGGTTACCATAGAAAACGAAAAATTCCTGTTGCGGAATCTGCCCGTTCTCACCTAACAAAAAAGCAGATGCATCCAAATCGAAATCATAGCCGGAGCCCTCGTTCGGATCCCAACCAAGTCCTACACCTACAAGGGAAAGTCCCTTGTCCATGCTTATACGCTGACCTTTTTCAAGATTAATCATAGTAATAATTATTTGTTAAACCAATATTTATTTACACGTGCAAAGTTCGTTGTTTTTATTTATCCGAGCTTTTCTCCGCAAACATTACAGTCATAGTTGCATAATATTCCTCCGTATTGTTGCAAGGTTACAACGCAGCTATTTTCTGCCATTCTTCAGAATCAGACAGTTTGTATATTTCATTGGCATCTGCACCACTACAGCAACAAAACGAAGGATGTATGCCGACACAATAATTACCAAAGATATTTCGTTGGATAATATAGTCGTCAACATGAAACAGAACGTCACCACAATTCTTTAACTGTTTTTTTATAAGTGCAATCATAGGAAGCCTTATTTCTGGAATTGCAAGATTTGGAGCCTTTTGAGGATCTCCACCGAATTTCTTGTATATCATCTTGTATTTTTCTTGAACGGCACTTATTCGTCTTTCATATTTCTCAAGTTGGCGCGGAGTGTCAGGTTTTGAAAAATTTATGCCTCCACTTCTTGTCTCCAATAGGAACAAGGCATACAGCGCTTTTTCTCTTCGATGCAACTTTTCTAATTTTATTTCGGCCTCAGGAAAACGAATCGTTTCACGGTATACGTCAACAACAACAGTACTCTTTATTCCTTTCCTCAACATATACAGGTCGAAAATCTGTTTGTACAAACCTGTAAATATGAAGCGTCCTTTTTTTTCTTTCAAATAATTCAAACGTGAATTCTGATAATACTCCGAAAATATGTCAAGAATATTTCTTATGATATCTAAAACATTATTGTCCAATTCCACTAACAGAAAATTAGATACTTTCTTCTCACCGACAAAAGAATCTCCAATTTTTATCATTAGCGATGGAGAAACAGCAGAAAATTCCTTTATGCCCAATTTCCCAGCAAGCTGATCTTTGCAGAACTCTGACGTGGAAAGAGCATACAACTGATTAACAACAGTTTCCAGTTTGTCTTTACTCGCTTTAGGATAAAGAAAACCTGACATCTTCAGAAATTCATTCTCGGGAATAGCCCGGTAATGTGCTGCAATTTGCGGTAGATATACAAAATCAAAGCCGGCAAGACGTGCTTCTGACGTTATTTCCCTAAATTTTTCGTTTATCTCCCAATTTATGTCATTGTCGAAATCACTTTCTACATATAATATTTGTGTAGGGTCAACAGATATGCTTGAAGTATCTATTGAGACTATTTTGCTCTCTGAATCGAAGACGGGATTCATGCAAAGGTGCAACGCCATAAGCAGTAAAGCTTCTTCTCGTGCACAAAAATTATCAGACATTGCAATACTGTTGAATGTTGTTATCAGTTCATCCTGAAGCTTGTTTGCAATACCTAAAAATGTCTTTACAGCTTCAGCCAAGGTTAAAGAAGATCCGATAATCTCATCCTCGTTTTTTATTGAAAACTTTTCCTTTATGGCATCCAATTTTTCAATTTCGCGTGTATCTATAATTGCATCAGCTTTAATCAAATCTGAAACAATGCGAAATATGCAGGCTCTTTCTGACTGTTTCATGTTCAAAAGATTATTATATTTTTATATTTCCATATAGACGTTATCACTCTTTCAAGTATTCACTTGTATCTTCATTTCATCTATGGCCAGTATAGAAATACTTTCCTTTTCAGTTTCTTCTATGTCATGTTTTATGTACTTTTGTTTCATATTAAAAATCCTTTAGAATTAATTCGTTTGTTGTTTACATTAGGTATTTTCATTCGTTTGTGTCTAATTATACCATAAGGTTAGCAACCTGTAGTGTTTTTTTTCTGACAAATATAGTGCTTTTATTATTTTCACATGGGTTATTCATGCGTTTGCAAGCTTGCAAACGATGCATTTTTACCTTTAACAGACAAAGAATTTGTAATTTTGCTTTCAAAATGAGGGAGGTAGAGTGTTTACCTTTTATGAATTTTGCTCACTAACTAATAAAAACCAAAAGGAATGACGGAAGACGAAAACATAAAGAAAGTAACCGAGGATATTCGTTCGGGCATTGACTTGCTGCGCAAAAGCGGCAGACTGGATTTGCTGAAGGATATGCTTGGTGATGACTTGCGGAATATTAGTTTGTGTGACGAGCGTAAAAGCGTTGTGTTGTTAGGAATAAAGGTTACTGACGACATGCATATCATCGTGCCGGAAATGGACAATATGGAGATAAAGATGCCTACACTCGCACGGGCGCTATACATATTTTATCTGCTACACGGCGAGGGCGTGGCGTTCAAGCAACTCGGCGACTACCGCAAAGAGATACTTGGTATCTATCGCCTCGCTTCAAACCGTACCGACGAACGGAAACTTACGGCAACAGTAAACCGTCTGGTAAATCCACTCGACAACAAAGTGAACGAGTGTGCCAGTAGAATAAAGGATGCTTTCATTAAGGCTTTCGGGGAAAAAGAGGCAGAGATGTATTATCTCACGAACAAAGACAATGATGACAACACACTTACGAAAAAATGCGTAAAGTTGCCTTCTTCACTGATATCTCTACCTGAATGTTTGCTAAAAAGGATCTAAGCAGCCATAAGGAATAAGGAAGAAACGTTACTTAACTTTCCACTCCAAAGTGTTCACACCATTTTTTAGACTGAAGTTCATGCCCACAGCCACTATCCGCTTTTCCTTCATTTTGAAGGCATCGGAATAGTTTTTTGAATCTATTTGTGCTAAAGCTTCATCAACATTCCTGTTAAACTTCAATTCCATTATATATATAGTGTCAACGGTTTCGAGTGTTATGTCAATTCTTCCATTTGCCGTATGCTGTTCCACATGTATATCATAATTAGTGAGCAGGGCAAAGACAATGTAAAGCATCTGTTGGTAATGCCCTTCATAATTTGTATTGTCGCAATAAGGCACGCTTTTAAGAAAATCAGCCATAAGCTGCAGTCCGTCATCAATTTTTCCCTGTCGAATAAAAACCGACATTTTGGCAATTGCCACATTCCCTTTTGTAGTATTCCTCTGTAGATAATGCGGGAGCAGACTACCGAACAGTCCTATCCTGATTTCATTATTAGGAATTCCCAGTTCATAGAGCTTGCTCAATTTATCATAGCCTTTTATTGTAACATAACCACTCTGATACAACAACGGAGTGATTGTTGTCATTGTTTCCGTTGCAGCATCAAAATCCGTCCTGTCAGCAAGAATGTTCTCACCGAATTCTGAAGGCAAGAACTCATACTTTCTCATCATGCTGATGAGATATGTAGGAGTGCCGGAACCGAACCAATATGATTCAAATTTCCCGTCGGCAAAGCAGTTTAGCAGACTAAACGGATTAAACACGTCTGGTGAAGGCCAGCAGAAATGATAGCCGTCGTAATGCCTTTTAAGTTCACATATAGTTTCATCCCTACCCAATTCCAGCTTCCGGGCAAGTTCGTCGATGTCGTCACTCATATCCGAAAGCAATTCCTCTTGAGTAATGCCGCATATATCGGCATACGACTCGTCCATACTGACGTCCTTAATATTGTTGAGTTCACTGAATATGCTTAATTGCGAAAACTTTGTTATACCAGTCAAGAATACGAAACGAAGCATAGGCTCACAGTCCTTTAACGGAGAATAGAAGTTGCGCATCGTATAGCGCAAGGCATCGAGCTGCTCGTCGTTATGTGCCACATCGAGTAACGGAGCATCATATTCGTCAATGAGTACAACCACTTGTTTGCCTGTGTTTACATAAACGTTCTTTATAAGGTTGAGCAGCCTCACGTTTGGGTCAAGAGAATCACAGACAATGCCAAAGCGACTTTCATTGTCGGCAAGGATATAAAGCAGATAACGCTCCAGACGCTCCTGTTCCATGTGCTTACCCCCTGCCAAGCTGAAATGCAGCACTGGATATTCTTTCCATTCCTTCTCCAACCGTTCAATGGCAAGTCCTTTGAACAAGTCTTTTCTTCCCTCGAAATAGCTCTGTAATGTAGATACCAGCAGCGACTTACCGAAACGGCGCGGACGGCTCAAGAAGAAATACTTTCCATTTGAATGAGTCAAGCGGTAGATGTATTCTGTCTTGTCTATATAGAGATTATCCAACTTACGGATTTCCTCAAACGTCTGTATTCCTATAGGATATAATTTTCTTGCCATAACAATATTCTGTTCATTAAACACTAATGTATTCAAGTATAACGCTACAAATGTAACATAAATATCCGTAGGAACAAAAGGATATCAATAATTTTCGAATATATTTTTTGAGTTCTTTGATTTTTATGCTACATTTGCAAAACTATAGCTTGCTCAAATATTAGGCATACATGAAGAAATCTATAAAGAACACATTGCGGTGGGGCGGAGCCATCGTCGCCACACCTATAATCATTATAATATTATTGTCTGTGCTGCTCTATGTTCCGGCGGTGCAGAACTGGGCTGTGCACCGTGTTGCCGACTATGCTTCGGAGAAGACGGGTATGCAGATTTCCGTGGAAAGGGTACATCTGCAGTTTCCTATCGACCTGGGCATAGACAACTTCAAGATGATAAAGCCCAACGATTCGCTGCCACAGGTGAAGGACACCGTGGCAGACATGGGGCGACTCGTGGTCAGCGTGAAACTGCTTCCACTTTTCCGTCAGCAGGTGGAAATCGACAGGTTCGATATGCAGAGGGTGAAACTCAATACGAGCGACTTCGTTCACGAGGCGAGGGTGAAGGGCAGCGTTGGCAGACTCTCACTCCAGAGCCATGGCATCGACTGGGGCAAACAGATGCTGAAGGTGGATGATGCTATGCTGAAGGATGCCGACGTTAGCGTGGAACTGAGCGACACCGTTCCGCCGGACACTGCGAAAACTCCTACTTACTGGAAGATTGACGTGAGGAAGGTGTTGGTGGAAAACACCAGAGCCGTGGTCCATATGCCAGGCGACACGCTACAGGTGGCTGCTTTTCTCGGCAAGGCAAATGTAAAAGAGGGGTTCTTCGATTTATTCAAAAACTCGTATACAGTGAACAGCTTTGAACTCGCCAACGGTTCAATAGCCTACGACAACAACTTCAAAACCCATACACGGGGGATTATCGACCCTAACCATATAGCCCTCGCTGATGTCAGTATGGGCGTAGACTCACTGATGTTTCAGGCTCCGCGCCTGTCGCTCGTCATGCGCCATTGTGCCTTCAAGGAGAAGAACGGAATAGAGCTTTCCGACCTCAGCGGACCGCTGAGCATGGACTCGCTGCAGTTGCAGTTGCCGAGACTTACGGTGAAGACGCCCGATTCATGGCTAAAGGCAAATATGACGATGGATCTTAATGCCTTCAGCGACAGTTGTCCGGGCAGAATAAACCTCACAGCGAGTGCATCGCTTGCCAAGCGCGACCTTTTACGCTTTATGGCGGATATGCCTAAGGCTTTTCGCCGACAGTATCCAGACAAGCCTCTTTCTTTAAATGCCGTAGTGAGCGGCAACCTCCAGCGTATGGATATCCGTATGCTTAATGCTGTATTGCCTTCGGCTATGAAGATAAACGCCAACGGATTTGCTGCCGACGTTACCGACATGAAGAGGATTAGGGCGAACATGAAATTCAAGGCAAATACATATAATATAGGGTTTCTAACCTCGCTTGCCGGCAAGGGCGGACTTGGCGGCGTGCGCATCCCCAAGAGTATGTATCTCGGAGGAAATGTCAAGACTGTAGGACTGAAGACGTATACTGCCGACCTTACTTTCCACGAGGGCGGCGGAACACTGAAAGCTAAAGGTTCGTTCGATTTGCCACGCATGGCATACCGCGCCAAACTATCGGCAACGAATATGAAGATTAACCATTTCATGCCGTCGCTCGGCATGAAGGATTTCTCTGGCAATCTTGCCATCACCGGCAAGGGCATTGACCCTACATCAAAGGGAATGCGCATTGACGCAGGGGCGGATATCCGCAAGTTTATATACGAGAAATATCATCTCACGGGCATTAATGTTGATGCCCGACTGCAAAACGGACTTATCCACGCCGCCGTTAACAGCAAGAACAAGATGCTCGACGGACTCTTGACGTTCGACGGACTTATCAACTCCAAGAAACTCGACGCAACGGTATCGGCAGACGTGAACCGCCTCGACCTTTACACTCTGGGTATTACTCAAAAGCCACTGCTCGCTTCGCTCTGCTGCCACTTCGATGTTGCCACCGACATGAAGAAGATGTATATGCTGCGCGGCGGAACGAGCGATGTAACGATACTCGATTCTGCACGACTATACCGACCTGTGAACATCACGATGGATGTTCTGACTAACCGCGACACCACACGCGCCCTCGTAGACTGTGGCGACTTTTATCTGAAGATGAATGCCCGGGGCGGTTATGAAGCTCTGCTGGGTAGCGGTACCAAATTCGGCAACCGACTGATGCATGAACTAAAAGACCGGCGCATCGACTATGTCGCCTTGCGCAATACTCTGCCGGATGCACAGATTACGATGAAGGCGGGAAAGGACAATATCTTCAGCCGCTTTATGAAATACTGCGGATATGCCTTCGAGAGCATCGACATGGATATGACTTTCTCGCCGGCAATGGGAATGAACGGCGGACTGGAACTTAACGAACTGACGGCATCGGGAATAAAACTCGACACGATACGCTTTAATGTGGTTTCCGACTCCTTGAACTGTACTTACAACGGACAAATTCGCAACGCCAAGAACAATCCCCAGTATGTGTTCAATACCCTCTTCGACGGTTATCTCATGGAGCGCGGTTCCGGACTGAACCTCGCCGTATATGATGCCAACGACCGCCTCGGCATAAAGCTCGGCGCCACAGCGGAACTCGAAGAGAAAGGAGCCAGACTGCATCTGCTCACCGATGACATCATCCTGGGCTACAAGAAATTCAAGGCCAACGACGACAACTATCTCTTCCTCGGCGACGACAAGCGAGTGGCGGCAAAACTCAACCTTCGGGCCTCGGACGGCATGGGACTGCAGGTGTATACCGACGATGACAACCTTGAGGCACTGCAGGACGTTACGGTCAGCCTCAACGACTTCGACCTCTCGAAGATTACTGCCGTATTGCCTTACTTCCCCAAGATGACGGGAAAGATGAACGGCGACTTCCATGCCATCCAAACTGCCGACCAGCTTACTCTGTCGTCGAATCTCTCTGTTGACAAGATGACCTATGAGGGATGCAAGATGGGCGACGTAAGCACGGAATTCGTCTATATGCCGCGCTCCGACGGCAGTCATTACGTGGATGCCATGCTCTTCAGCGAGGGCAGTCAGGTGGGAACGCTCGTTGGCACCTACACCCCATCGGGCAAGGGCGTGCTCGACGCTACAATGACTCTCGACCATCTGCCACTATCTATGGTCAACGGATTTATTCCGCAGCAACTCTTCGGTTTTGAGGGCGATGCCGACGGCAAGATGACAGTGAAGGGCTCGCTCGACAAACCGCATGTGGATGGCGAGATTTATCTCGATTCTACCTATATGGTCAGCGTACCGTATGGAGTAAGGTTGAGGTTCAGCAACGACCCTGTAAGGGTTGTCGACAGCAAACTGCTGCTCGAGAACTTCGAGGTGTATGCCCACAACGACAATCCGCTTAATATATACGGCAACATCGACTTCTCCAACCTCGACAACATGAGCATGGATCTGAGGATGAGAGCACAAAACTACCAGCTTATCAACTCTAAGGAGAACTACCGCAGCGTGGCTTACGGCAAGGCGTTTATCGACTTCTTCGGTTTCGTTCGCGGCAAGATGGACAATCTGCAGATGCGCGGAAAGCTCAACGTGCTTGGTTCTACCGATGTGGCTTATATTCTGCGCGACTCGCCTCTTACCACCGACAACCAGATGGACGGACTGGTGAAATTCACCAATCTCAACGACACCACGCAACAGAACGTGAACCATCCGCCATTGACGGGTCTCGACATGGACCTCTCGGTTAGCGTGGACCAGGGGGCACACGTCATGGCTTATCTCAATGCCGACCACTCCAACTATGTAGACCTGATGGGCGGCGGCGACCTGCGCATGACCTACGACCCGCTCAACGAGTTGCGCCTTACGGGTAAATACACGCTCAATAACGGTGAGATGAAATATGCCCTGCCCGTAATTCCGCTCAAGACCTTCAATATCGAAAACGGCAGTTATATAGAATTTACGGGCGACATAATGAATCCGAAGCTAAACATCACGGCAACAGAGGAAACAAAGGCTACGGTGGGCAGCAGCGGACAGGGAGGACGCTCTGTACTCTTTAAATGCGGAGTGGTGATAACCAAGACACTCAACGATATGGGACTGGAGTTCACTCTCGACGCTCCAGAAGACATGTCGCTACACAACGAGCTGCAGTCTATGAGCCTTGAACAGCGCGGCAAACTCGCCGTCACGATGCTCACCACCGGCATGTATCTCGCCGACGGCAATACAAGCGGATTCTCAATGAACAGTGCGCTCAGCTCCTTCCTGCAAAGTGAGATAAACAATATCACAGGTAACGCCCTGCGCACACTCGACCTAAGCTTCGGTATCGACAACTCCACCGATGCTTCGGGAAACATGCACACCGACTACTCGTTTAAGTTTGCCAAGCGCTTCTGGAACAACCGTCTGAAGATTATCATCGGCGGAAAGGTGTCGAGCGGTGCCGACGACCCGACTCAAAATGAGTCTTTCTTCGACAACGTTACATTCGAATACCGTCTCGGCGACACATCAAATAAATATCTGAAGCTCTTCTACGACAACAACTCCTACGACTGGCTCGAGGGTAATACACAGGAGTTCGGAGTGGGATTCACATGGCGCAAGACGGCACAACACTTCAAGGACTTCTTCCGCTTCGGCAAGGAGAAGCAAGCGATGCCGGCACCGCTGAAAAACGACAGCAGCAAGACGATGCCGAAAGTAAGGGAGATTAAGAAGTAACAAGAAGTAGCAGAATAGCATATCAGGAGATTTGAAAAATGAGAAATAACAAATACGTACATACGATAAAAGCCATAATATATACGACGATGGCTGTTGTGCTTGCCGCATGCTCGTCTACGAAAAGCGTGCCCGACGGCGACCAGCTCTATACGGGACTAAAACCGATAAACTACCGAAACTACGAGAAATGCGACCACTTCTACGACACGCAGGAGGAACTTGAGGCTGCACTCGCCACAGCTCCAAACGGAGCTTTCTTCGGCAGTTCATACCACCGCACCATCCCCTATCGCCTGTGGATATGGAATGCCTTTTCCAACTCTGAAGGAACAGCGGGAAAATGGATTGCCAAGACCTTCGGACAGGCTCCTGTGCTGATGAGCTGGGTAAATCCGGAGCTGAGAGCCTCTGTGGCAAAATCTGTATTGCGCAACCACGGATACTTTGGAGGCAACGTTACATATAACGTGGTTGACGAGAAAAATCCGAAAAAGGCAAAGATAGCCTATACTGTCGATATGAACACACTGTCGACAATCGACACCATAGAATACGTCAACTTCCCGAAAGAGGCAGACAGTCTGATTCATGCCACACGCAGTGATGCCCTTATTCATGTTGGCGACCCGTTTGATGTTTCCAGCCTTGATGCCGAGCGCACACGACTGACAAACCTCTTCCGCAACAACGGATATTACTACTACCAGTCGCCATACGCCTCATATCTTGCCGACACACTTGCCACACAGGGTAAAGTGCGCCTGCGCCTGCAGCTTGCCGACAACATCCCCGAGACGGCTCGCCACAAATGGTATATCGGCAATCTGAACGTAAACATCATGAAGCAGTTTATGGAGCAGCTCAAAGACTCCTTCGTATACCGCCGCCTGTCGATTAAATTCAACGGCAAGAAACCGAAAATCCGTGCCCGTCTGTTGCTCAGTCAGCTCCGTCTGCTGCCAAAGCAGATGTACAGTTATGATGCTTTCCTTGAGAGTGCCGACAGGCTCAACAACTCGGGACAATACAGCTCCGTACAGATTGCCTTTACGCCCCGCGACACCACCGCGACATGCGACACTCTCGACATGTCGGTAAGCTGTGTGCTCAACAAGCCTTACGAGGCATACATAGAGACGAACTACAGCAACAAGATCAACGGACGCACCGGACCGGAACTCGTAGTCGGACTGAAAAAACTTAATGCCTTTCGCGGAGGCGAGGTGGTCGACCTGAGTCTTCACGGTTCCTACGAGTGGCAGACGAAAGGTACGGCAAAGGGAAAAAGCGGCGACTTCAACTCTTATGAATACGGTGCCGACCTATCTGTGTCGTTTCCGCGGCTCCTTGTACCTTTCCTCAAACGACGCAGATACTACACCACGCCGAGCACAATGGCAAAGATGTCGGTAAACGTGCTCAACCGTCCTGGCTACTTCAAGATGCACACGGCAACGGGTGAATGGACTTACAAATGGCAGCTTACGGAGAGGACAAAACACGAATTCAGTCCGCTGACGCTGAAATACCAGCATCTTACCTATACCACCCACTCCTTTGACTCCATAATGCAGGCCAACCCATATCTCCTTGCCACAATGCAAGACATGCTGATACCAAAGATGAGCTATACCTACACGTATACCAGTCCGAAGCAATACCGCAACCCGATATTCTGGAGCATTACGGCATCTGAAGCCGGTAATATCCTGTCGCTCGGATATCTGGCGGCAGGAAAGAAATGGGGCGATGAGGGGAAAACGCTTTTCAAGAACTCATACGCACAGTTTGTAAAGCTGGAGACCGACTTTACCAAGACATGGAGCGTCGGACTGAAGTCGCAACTCGTGGGACATGTAAATGCCGGACTGATATATGCCTTCGGCAACACGAAGCAGACACCATACAGCGAGCAGTTCTATGTAGGCGGTGCAAATAGCGTGAGGGCTTTCGCAGCGAGAAGCATCGGTCCGGGACATTATTATACCGACGTGGCACGCCTCTCGTATCTCGATCAGACGGGCGACATGAAGATTCAGGCAAATCTGGAATACCGCTTTAATATCTTCGGCAATCTATATGGAGCAACCTTCCTTGATGCCGGAAACGTATGGGGAGTGCGCAACGACGGCTACCGCACGGGAGCAAAGTTCAAGTTTAAGAACATTCTTGACGAAATGGCTGTCGGCACAGGTATCGGTGTGCGTTACGACCTGGAGTTTCTCGTGTTGCGTCTCGACTGGGGCGTTGGCATCCACCTGCCTTACGACACGACACGCAGCGGATACTACAACATCCCGAAGTTTAAGGACGGACAGAGCATCCACCTCGCCGTAGGTTATCCTTTCTGATTTTTATATAACGTAAAGGCAACAAATTATAAGTAACAAGTCAAAATTATTTTATACAAACGACAATGGAGATAATATAAAAAAAACAACAAGTACAACTTATACAACGAGTACAACACGTAGCGTGCGTGACAAGCATGAAAGTTGTTTGGGTTGTATATGTTGTAACGGTTGTTTAAATATAAATGTTTTGTTGTTTGTAAGTAACAAGTCAAAATTATTTTATACAACCGA
>DCBP01000087.1 GCA_002314055.1 Prevotella sp. UBA1104 | reverse complement strand
ACAACGAACTGGACACCCTAATAAATAAACTTTATTAGCCTCGTTCTCTGATAACTTATAAGTATTATAGTTTAATACACGAAGTGTATCCCAGGGCATCGTATCATACCCTTCAGCATTATTCATGACATAGAAAGATTTCTTTGTCGCATTGACTCCAAGTTCCTTGTAGAAAGGCGACTCTTGTTCCCATAAGTTTTTAAATGTAGGAGCCGTAAGGCTATAAGAATATATTTTCTCTAAATTTTTGCATGTCTCATCTCCAAATTCACGTGAAATTTCCTCAATACTCTGTGGTATTCGTACTTCTGTGATATTTCCGAGATCTTTATTTATAAATTGACCTAATGAGAATGTCTTTTGATTTAGTCCTTTAAAGACGACAGTATGCTTTCTTGGTGAAAACATGTATTCTGCTGATGGGTCTATACATGAATTTCCATCTATATATATACTGGAAGCGTATTCACTCTTAAGAGAAACATTTTTCCAGTCTTTTACATCATAAACTATTAATACGTCATTTTTATAGTCATAAAGTGGCGTGTCATCAGAAACTACGTCTATTTTGTTTATTGCTTTAACATTGCTTCCGTCAAGTGCCGTGACAAGTATTGCTGCAGAGCCAGGCTTCTTGGCTGTAACAATACCATCTTGTGAAACTGTGGCAATATCTTCATTGCTGCTTTTCCACGAAAGACGCTGGTCTGTAGGACAGCAATCGTAATTATCGTTAAATGTGATTGAAATTGCCTTTCTGTCGCCTACATACATTGTGGGATTCTGTGGACTCATGCTTATCTGCCTTACTTTATTGCCTGTCGGTAAATTAGATTCATCATATATTGCTTGGATATTAAATCCTAATTCTTGCAGTCTCTTACTCCAGTCACAGGCATCCACCCAGGTAAACTGTGAATTAGCAAAACAGTAAAAGTTTTTTTCGTATGTTTCAGCCCCAAATTTGTCTCCTATTTTATAACCAAAGCTATTCATAAAATCTGGTTGATTGTTATACCATGAAAAGCTTTTGCATTTAGCATATTTATAGTCCCAATTAGTAGATGATTGATAATCATACATAGTAGTAATTCCATAGACGCATTCTGGTAATTGTAGTTCGTATATGTTATCTGGGAACATTCTTCCTGTAATTATTGTGCCACCTGATGGATCTAATTCATATATAACAGTATGATATCCTTTTTTTAAAGAGCAATAAGTATTGTCGAAAGAACCACTATATTTTGCATCCGAAGGCGTTATGTTTTTTCCGTCAATATAGATATTCTTTAGAGGAACACCCATATAATTATATATGTTCGCATTTCCTCCGTCATGATAAAATGTAACTAAAATGTCCGTTTTGTAATTGTATTTATGTCCGTTGTCGTTTTCGTCTCCCCACATAATATTAAAGCAGAGAAGTAATGCAAAAAAAGATAATAATTTTTTCATAATAACGTTTTTGTCAATTTTAATGTTTATTTTATGTTTTATGTCATCTTCTCTGTAAAGAGAATGTAGACTATAATATAGAGCCCTTTGTTTATACGTGTCTTGCAATATTATATATCCATATTGACAATTCTATAATAGGGAGGCTTATGCCAATCGTTTTCCGACACAGACAGTGGTCAATATTTTTCATATAGTCCCTGTCAAACAATAGTTTGGCAACGAGAATTATAGGGTGCATTCAAAGCGTTTTGCCCTCCGGGAAATGATGGCTGTTCTTCTATAACATCATATACTTTATTGTTAGTTTGATTGTAAGATGATGATGGTGTCGTAGTCTGTCCATAAGTAGAAACTCACATCATTCCGACTAAAAGAAGTAGGAGTAATTTCTTTCGGTTCTTCGTCAATTTAGGTGGTAAGAACATAACTGTATACAGTATTTAAATAACTGATTATCAAAATATTATTTAGTATAATAAAAGTTGCAGATGTGCGTATTTTTTAGTATCTTTGTGTGTGTGAAAAAAGAAAAGAAAATACACCCATCTGCAAGGCGCAAAGTTATAAATAAATCCGGACTTCAGCAAGTAACGGACCAAATAAAAACACTCATAAGTGAAAAAAATCATAGTTGGGGCATTGTTCTTGATTACTCGAACAAACCTCTAATGAACGGTAACACTCTAACATTACAGGCGCACACAAAAGGGAAATTGGTAAAATGTCCGTGTTGTGGAAAGCGAACAAAAACTGTCCATAGCTATGTTTATCGTAAGCTACAGTGTACAGAGCTGCTCAATAATCATGTGGTCTTGTCGCTCAAGGTCCGTCACATGAAATGCCGGAACCCGGAATGTGAGAAAAATATTTTTGTAGAACCGTTGTCGTTTGCACGTCCCTATGCCCGCCATACAGACAGTGTAGAGGAACAAATACGTCATGAGGCTTTATGTCAGACTGCCGGCAAGGCCGCTCGAACTCTTTCTCGTCATAATATAAAAATCAGTCCGTCGTCCGTAACGCGTAGACTTCACGTGATGGGAAAGGACAATCCCGATATACGTACTAGCGTATATGTTGGCTTAGACGATTTTGCGAAGAAAAAAGGTTACAAATATATGTGTGTCATTGCAGACCATTATACCAGACAGCCTCTTGCCGTCTTTGATTCTCGCTATGGACAGGAAATAACGGATTGGTTGAAAGCGCATCCGGAAATAAAAACAGTTACACGTGACGGCAGTCAGGTATATGAATCCATAATCCGTGAGGCTTCGGAACATATAGTGCAGGTGTCCGATCGTTTCCATCTGATGCAGGCTTTGAAGAAAAATGTAGTGGAACCAATCAAAGCCATGCTCGGACAGAAGAGAGAAAGACGGCCATACCCGTATCCGTCAGAGGATGAAGCCTACAAGTATATAATGAACGACATATCCGAAATTGGCGAAGCCAGACACCGTAACCGCGTTAAATTCTATTATGAAGTGCGGCATCTAAAGGATGAAGGAAACAGCATTGCGGAAACTGCAAGAATATTGGGTGTTAAGTCGCAAAAAGTTCACAGGATACTCAATACGGACATTTCAAAAATTCTCAATGCAGAACAGAAATGTGCAGCGAAAGCGGCAAGGGACATAGCAAGAGTTGTCAGTTCAGGCGCCGTGACAAAAGGATCCGTCATGAAAAGGATGAAGGTAAGTATTTCCTCGCGTACGCTGTGTAAATGTCTGAAATCCGTAACGGCACAATACAAACCGCTTCGTGACGAAGTACGCAGGTACAACAAGACGCTGGAAGAGCGTAAAAAAATACCAAAGGTAAAGGCTGATACCATTTGGCATTATATTGTCCATGGAGAGACAGATTCAAAAAAACTACAGAAAACACATGAGACTCATCCGGAAGTAGACCGTGTTATGAATATATGCATGAATTTTCGAAAAATGCTGCATGGAGATGAAAATGCATACACAATTGATGAATGGTTGAAAGAAGCAGAGTCCTGTCCTTTGAAAGAGATAAGAGGCTTTGCTCGATATATAAGAAAAGACCGCAATGCTGTAGAGCAGGCTTG
The DNA here is from genome assembly GCA_002314055.1 of Prevotella sp. UBA1104. Lineage (GTDB taxonomy): Bacteria > Bacteroidota > Bacteroidia > Bacteroidales > Bacteroidaceae > Prevotella. The sequence goes on along the minus strand of DCBP01000087.1, from coordinate 423 downwards.
TCAGACTTCATTCAGCAATGCTTTGTTAGAGGGAACTGTAAACAAAGCCAAGGCGATAAAAAGAAGCATGTTCAATAGGGCCGGACCTGACGTATTGAGGGCTAAATTGCTTTATTCCAACAGCTTCGGAGGGGAGTTCTATCACCTAAATTGACGAAGAACCTTTCTTTCTTGTTTTCATATGCAAATAATTTATATTATGGTTGTTATTTCTTGTTTTGCGACAAAAATACTTGTTTTCTCTCATAATGTTGTTTTCCATTCCTTTCCTTTCCTTTTTCTTTCTATTAGTCCCATTAGTCCTATTCGTCCCATAACTCCCATTCCTTTCAAAAAAAACATCTCACTCTATATAATATAATAATGTGTATCGTGTCTTTTCTACTCTTATTCTGTCAAATAAAACGAAAACTGCATGTTTTA
>DCBP01000021.1 GCA_002314055.1 Prevotella sp. UBA1104 | reverse complement strand
CTTTGAAGGGCGTTAATAACCAATCGTTGTTTGATGCTATTCATACTTTGTACTCAAAGGGAAAGACTTTTGCAGAAAATATATACAAACGTAAATTCTTTGATGTTGCCAATACTCCAGACTTTATGAAAAGGTTGGGACTGACTGGCAATAAGTTTACAATTAGATATGGTGTCATATCACGCCATTTCGGTAAGGATAATCAACATGACTTTACCGAAGAAGAATGGAAGCAGATACCACAGGCTTTAAGTAATCCGATTCTTATTACTGAATATTATCAGGATGACCAGCAGAAAAGGCAAAAAGGATATAGGCTCTATACACCTTTGAAACTTGCAGACGGTTCTTATGTCGTTGTAAGTGCTGAGGTTAAAAATGCAGGTAGGAATTTGGAGATCAATGCAATAAATACAATATTTGGAAGGAATGCTATTTCTGATATTCATGATAGGATAGTATATCAGAATCCAAAAATAACCCCTGAACAGATGGCACTTCTGGGTGAGAACAATCCTCGCCAATATCCATCCAATCAGGAGTTATCTGCTGCAAATGTAGACAATTCTTCCGAATCCACAAAAAATAATGAAGAAAAATTCTCGTTGAAAGACAGCAAAGCAGACCGTATACAGAAACTCCGTGAAAGCAAGCCTGTGGTGATTACTGGAAATGAATACAAGGGTAAATATGAGTTGAATCGGGAAAGTGCTCAAAGATACTTGCTTGATAAGCTTAGAGGCGATTATGTAATCAAAGATACTGGCGAAAAAGTTTCCTTGTCGAAAAAAGGTGCAAAGAAAGTAACAGCCCACAGCATGAGTAACGAAGCGCATTTGAAGTCAATAGCTATAATACCGAAGCTAATAGAAAATTCAATTTTCATTGATGAGCAGCCTGCATATAAAAAGAATGCGCAGTTTGATAGTTATCGCTATTATGTAGTTGGACTAAAACTTGGTGGTGTTGATTACACGGCAAGACTTACAATAGGTGTCAAAAATGGCAAGAGCTACTATGACCACTATCTGACAAAGATAGAAAAAGGGAATCTGATAGATTTGATTAATCAGTCAGACTCCCAAAAACAAAGCTTTAAACCAACGGAGGGCGCACCTAACACGTCTGATGCTTTATCTGGTGGCAAAGATACTAAGCTAATTTCAATTCTCCAAACAAATAAGGAAAATAATGAAGAAAAATATTCACTTCGTGTAGACCGATACCGAGAGGAATTGAATCAGTGGAAGAAAGACAACAACCTGCCAAAGGATGCAGAGAAACCGCAGCTGCCTATCAGAGAGCCAAACGAAAGTGCAGCAGACTTTCTGAAGAGAGTGAAGGAATACAGACAACAAGCAGCATTGTGGGCAACGGCACCGACATACGAACAACACCTTTTGACTTCTGACACGGCACAGGGACAGTTTAACTTAGAGATGCAACGCAAAGCCGTTTTGACGCGAATGGTATTGCAAGATTCCATGCTTGCCATCCGCAAGGCACAGGAAGCGATTATGAAAGAAGTTGGCGTTGACAAGCTGAGCTTTGCTGAGGATGCCTACACAGCAGAGAACAGAAGCCACGGCAAGGGCAAGAATGAGTTTGAGGAATACAATGACGAGTTCTTGCAACCGCTGCGCAAGGCATACAATGATTTGATGCATAGACTTGGTAAGAGCTATGACAACGTGAAAGTATATATGATTGCAAAGCATGGCTTGGAACGCAATGCCCATATAGCTTTCAAAAAGGCTCTGGATGAAGACTACGAGAAGAACGAAGAGCGTATGGATGCCTACAACAACTATAAGGCGGATATAGACAGACTTAACAATGATGCAGACTTTGAGGCAGGAAGAATAGACTTTGCGACATGGAAGCAGAATGATGTAAACATCAGAACAAAGTATGCTCCTTCATATTCAAAGTATCGCTTTGACGAAGACGGCAACACCCTGGATTATTCAGGCTTGACAGCTCTGTTTGATGCTGATGACTTTGAAAGCGCAGCTGCGGACTTGGTGAAAGATGTGGAAGACAATAATGAGTATTATACTGATGAGCTTTGGTATGCGACAAATTTAGCAACGAGGAAGATTCTCACAGACAGCTATAAGGCAGGCATGATGACTGAGGATGTTTACAATTTCGTACGTGGAATGTACAGCAACTATATTCCTCTTCGAGGTTGGGGAGATACCAATGCAGATCAAGTGTGGAACTATGTAGGCGGAGGAAAGGGAGCTTTCAACCAGACGCTGAAAGAAGCCAAAGGTCGTAAGTCTCTTGCCGATGACCCAATAGCATACATAGAGAATATGGCAGAGAGCGGAATACTCATGAACAACAGGAACTGGGTGAAACAGCATCTGCTGTTGTTGGCGGAGAACCATCCAACTTCACTTTTAAATGTGAGCAAGGCATGGTATATCAAGACTACAGATGCACAAGGCAACGAAGAATGGATTCCTGCATCTCCGCAGATTACTGCCGGCATGAACAGCAAACAGGTGGAAACTGCTCTTGAAGCTTTTGAGAAGAAGATGGAACAAATGGCACAGAAAGGTGATGCAACACAGAAGCGTGAGCACTTAGAGATAAGTTATCCACAGACCAACGGAGAGGAGCGTGAGCATGAAGTGAGAGTGATGAAGAATGGCGAGGAATATGTGATATATATAAATGGAGATCCACAACTTGCACAGGCAATGAACAACACCAGAGCAAGAAAGGTAAGAGAAGGACTGGAGAACAGTTTATCACAAAGAGTAATTGCAAGGACAGGACGATACATGGCTGCTGCATACACTTCATTGTCTCCGCTTTTCATACCTTCAAACTATATGCGTGACCTCACGATGACACTTGCATCAACGGCAATACGTGAAGATGCAAGATACAATTATCTGCTGAGGCGAAACATGCTTAGACACTGGAATACCTTTGCTTTGGTATTGCGTTATCAAAATGGTACGTTGAGGGAAAAGGTACGTAACGGCAATGCAAGTAGGGTAGAAGAGATGTTCTATGACTTCATGATGAATGGTGGCGAGACTGGATTTGTAACTTCGGTAGATGTAGAGGAACTGAGAAAGAAATTCAGAAATGATTTGAAAGACATGAACCGTATGGCTGCAAATCCGAAGAAGGTAGGTCATATTATCATGGAGAGCATCGAAACCCTGAACCGCGCTATTGAGGACAGCAACCGATTTATGATATATATGACCTCAATAGAATATGGCAGGAGTATAGATGAAGCTGTGAACAATGCAAAGGATGTAACACTTAACTTCAACCGCAAAGGAACAGGCGAACACGGATGGCAGACAATACGCAATCTATATCTTTTCATAAATCCAGCAATCCAGTCATTGCAGACGCTTGGAGCCTTGGCAAAGCATCATCCATTCAAGTTCACGGCAGTAACAACAGCTTGGATGGCAAGCGGTGTGCTTGTGCCTTTGGTGAACAACTTGCTGATGAGTATGTTTGGTGGTGATGATGACAAGGATAAGTATTGGCAGTTTACGAAATGGGACAGACGGAACAACTTTATCATGTGGGTGCCATTTACACATGAGTTCGTGAAGATACCTCTTGCTCAGGAGTTCCGTGGTTTCTATGGCATTGGTGATATGATAGCATCAAAGTTGTGGGGCGGAGAAAAGGCGGAAGAGAGTTGGGGTGATTACGCACTGGACTTGATGGGACAGATAGTAGACATGTTGCCACTTGATCCTACAGGGTATGACGGCAATGTAGCAGTAAGCCTGATGCCAAATCCAATTCGTCCGTTCTTTGAACTTGCATTTAATGTAGACTTTACAGGCAAGCCTTTGTTCAAGGATTCAGAGTACAACAAATACGACCCGAATTTCACGAAAGCATACGTAGGTACTCCGGAATGGCTGGTACGTATATCAAGAATGGTGAACAGTATAGGGAATGACTATCCTGACGTTCAACAAAATTGGATAGACAGGGCAGTGAATTCACGCTTCAATCTGAACAATCCAGCTGTCGTTGACCATGTGCTTTCATCTTATCTCGGTGGTGCATATACTATGGGCAGTCAAACGCTTGGTGTAATGACCAAAGCATTGAATGGTGATGAAATCAAGATGGCGGATATTCCGTTGGCAAGCAAGTTTGTTTCCAATCCTGATGACAGACCTGTCAGCAAGAAGCAAGGCGATGAATTCTGGAATGTAAAGGAGCGACATGACAGGGCTGCCAACACTCTAAGCAAACTGAAGAAAAAGGCAAAGGTTGATGGAGACTACTCCACACTTGACATATTCTTCGGCTCTGACGAATACAGGCAATACAAGGAAGACGACAAAGTTGTGAAGAAATACGAGGAAGACAGGAAAAAAGAAAAGGCTCAGGAAACAGGTGAGGAATACAAAGCGCACAAGACCACAGGCGAGGATGTATACAAGTTACATACAACGCCAAAGGATGACTTTGAGGATATGAAGATGAAGCAGCTTTATGAGAAGCTGAATAGTTTCAAGATACGATATGAGGCAATAGACGGCATTTCCAGAGAAAAGGGCGATGCATATTACAGGGCAAACAAGGCTGCCATTGAAGCAGTGGAAGATGTTGCTTATGACAGAAAAACGATTTCTGATATAAAGAAAGGTTTCTTGTATGACGGAAAAGCCTACTATGATGCAGACGGTATGAAGGATATTCGTGAACTGAGAAGAAGAATACTTGATATTTTGGAGAAAGCAAACAAAGCCGTCCTGAACAGAAATAAATAGAAATAAAAAGGCGAGATAGAGTCATTTCTACCTCGCTTTTTATTTGTAGCATGTCGGAAGCCTATATATCAACAATCACGCTGCCGCTTGCCGCAGAGGAAGGCAACCAGAGTTCCCATGGCTTATTGAAGTTCTGATACAGATAATTATAAGAGCCATACTGATACTTAGTGTTGCCTTTCTTGTAGGCGGTGTACAGTTGGTCTTCCGTTTCGCAGCCACTTCCAGTATTCAGCATTATAATCCATTTGGTGAAGTCTCCAACAGTTTCTCCTTTGTAGATGGCGGAGATTTGTTTGTTACCGTCTACTATCGGGGTGAGGGTAGACCACTCATTATTATTTATAGCCAGAGGATAAGAAGCGTTATAAGATTCAAAGTTTACTAATATTTCAGCTAAGTTATCTGCTGTTATTTGAATTGGTGCACTTTCATTGGAATATGAATAAAAATAGCCGTATGGAATCGATGAGTTGTCTAGACCTATATGAATAGCTAAAAAAGTGCCTTTGTCTTTTCTTATATTATTAAGGTACTTTATATTTAGAAGCCTGATAGTTTCAACATTTTTCCCTATTAAAGCTGCGGCAATGATGGCGTCATCCTTACTGTCTGCATAATTCTTGGCAGTAGTCTCAATGCCTGCCTTAATTCTGGAGAACATGCTGCTGAGAGTTTCTTTCGTTATTTTCAAAATATCGTCCATGATGATTCAGTTTAAAAAAAATTACAATAAAAATAAGCGATACTCCGACTGCATGGAATACCGCTTAAAGTGGACTTTCGTCCTATTGTTTTAAAATTGCTATGATATAGCCTATTCTAATTGTTCTGGATTATTTCCAAGTAACTTTCGGAATTTCTATTCTACATTGTTTGTATTAAGGACAGAAAGTTGTTCTTTTGCTATTTTATGCAATATCGTCATTCTTTTATCTCTTCCTTCTCCCATTTTTAGAAGTTCAGAATTACGGGCTTCGATATTTGACAATACCACAAGTTGATTTATAGTTGCAGTATCACGCAAGTTAAATCCTTTCTTCGCAAGTTCAGGATTCTGCTGTTCCCAGTCTTTTGCTGTACAACCAAATATTATGATATTAAGCATGTCTGCTTCAGAAGCATAAATCAGCCTTTCCTTATATTTGGATATATCGTATTTTGGCATGACAGATTTTATTGCATCTGTTTGTAATGTATAATTGGCTTTTGTAAGAATGCGGTGAATATTCCATTTTCCAAGCAAGGGGTCGTTTTCTTGCTCTTTGAGACGTTGATATTCTTTTACAATATATAATTGAAATGTAGGACTTAACCACATTCCAAAATTGAATGCTATATCCTTGTGTGCATAAGTTCCTCCATAACGTCCAGCCTTAGATATAATTCCTATGGCATTAGTTTTTTCTATCCATTGTTTTGGAGTTAGAATAAATGAATTTAATCCTGCTTGATTTCTAAAAGCATCGAATTCGATGCTTTTAAAATTTGGATTGTTCAGTTGCTCCCATACCCCTAAATACTCTATAGTACTTCTTGAACGCATCCAATTTTGAATAATATAGTTAGTTCTATTAGCATCTTTGAATCTTGCCATGTCTGTCAGACAGATATAATCGTTATATGTTGCTTCGCTTAAAGATACCGATATTTCGGTATTCTCAACCAGAATTTTCTTTGTCTTTACCATATCATTTAAATTTTAAAACGTTGCAAAGATACATATTTATCTTGATATCGCAAATAATACAAGCGGTATTCCAACAAGTCAAAGAACGCGGTATTTATATTAATCCCTCTGGCAAGAACATACATGGAACTGTCAGAGGGATTTTAGACTTTAAGTTACTTATACAGTTGCAGCCTTTGCGTTATCCCAAAGGGTCTTGATATCGTCAGAAGTAACGTCCTTGAAGGTGCCTACAAAACCTGTAAAATCGTTCTCGAGGTCATTAATTCGATTAGTTAAACCACCAATATTGTTCAGAACTACTTTGTTCTGGACAGGGTTAGTTGATGTAGCACTCAAAGCAGTATCCACAGTAATCTTGTTTGCACCTTCAGCAATACCATCCAGCTTCTTCTTGTCAGCAGCAGAAAGAAGACCATTTGCAGACTGAGAAGCTACAGCAGTTGATGCCTTGCCAGCAAGAGCGGTATTGATTACCTTATTCTGTACAGGGTTGGTTGAGCTTGCATTAAGTGCGGAATCAACAACAGTCTTGTTTGCACCTTCTGCAATACCGGCAAGCTTAGTCTTTTCAGCTGTAGTGTAATCATTAGTAGAAAGTCCCTTGCCTGTTTCCTTATCTACCTTAGTATGTACTTCATCGTTTAAACTATTGTAGAGGTCATTAATTTTAGCATAGACTACTTTATTCTGTACTGGGTTAATGCTTGTATTGGACATTTCGCTATCCACAGTAATATAAGCCTTCCACTCTCCAATCTTCTCCCATTTGTCGGCATTGCCGTCATTAATCTTGATATACTCACCATAGGTATTGCCCTCAACACTCTCTGCAGATTTCAGGAGATAGAGCTTGTTACTCTTTGCAGCAGTAAGTTCTGGTAGAGCAGTAACAATCTCTGCAATATTGCCATCAATACCAATATCAGCGAGAGAGAGGTTACCTGAACCCTCAATACTTGTGCCATTGATGGTCTTCAAGCCACCCTTTGCAATCTTCTTCTGTGCCTCAGCAAGAGCGCCAGCTGCCGCTGTTGCTGCATTATCTGCGGCTTTCTTCGCATTAGCAGCATCAGTTACGCCCTGGTCAGCCTTTGTCTGTGCAGCCGTAATCTTTGGTGTAAGGGTATTGCTCAATGCTGTATCTGCATCAGCATATCCCTTTTTTACCAATGAGCTGAAATAGCCCAAATTGTCAGATGTGATAAATTTTTTCTCTGCCATGATTCTTTAAAATTTTAATGAATAAATATGTTTTAAATTAGTAATACCTTATACAATAACATCACGATGCTTGTTGCGTGTTATTCCAGATGTTATCCACCTCAGTATTTGAAATGGAGCCAAGTTCAGTATTCTTTACACACCCGGAAATGCTGTCATTCAACTCATTTCTCGTTTCAGATAAAGCAGCTGTAGTGGCATATCCAGATAGTGATTCTTTGGTTGCGTACTTGCTGTCAGCCTGTGCGGTAGTCTGATAGTTACTGAGGTCAACAGATGAATTTGCAGTAAACACCTTCCATCCATCAGCCGTGTTTCTCTTGTCCCAATTGATAAGCTGATATAAATTGCCATTACCCTTACCATCTGTATCAACAACATACCAAAGCTGCCCGATTGCATCATTATCGGTATTATTGCCACTTGCAGAAAGCTGCCAATCGAACAAAGCATACAGAGCATCAAGATCAGCTACTGTTCTATGACCACTAATCTCATTGGCATATACAATACCATAACCAGTAGATGTAGTATTATTAGAACGAAGGATATTAGCCTGTGCTAAACCTTTCTTTGCCATATTCTATTTCCTTTCCTATTTATTCCGTTAAACAATTCATTAAGCAATATCAAGTTTGGCACCAGTAAACGCACCTCTCTGTACACTTCTATATACATTATACTCCAATTGCATCTTTGTTTGAGGGTCTGTTACCGTCACCTTTGATAGTGTGAAGCCGTCATTAAGCAAAGGGGTAGCATCATTCATTGTAATCTTAGACAATTCACCAAGCTTTGACGGATAGGCATAAACAAGGTATTCAGTCTCTCCTGCGTTAACATTTGTATATACATTGTTCTTATCGTCCTTCAAGTCATAAGCACTATCGTCAGAATCAGGATTTAGTAAACTTGAAAGCTTTTCAGCTGTAATATCTCCCTCGGTTCTTGCCAGTATCACCTTGTACTGGAAATGTACCCTTACAGAAGCAGACTTAGTGTCAACATCAGAAGAACTTGCCTGTTTGATGATACCGTTGCTAAGCACAAGTCCCTGTTTAGGAGCCTTGATGCTTGCCGTAATAGTTGTGTCAGAAGTACATTGCTTCGTAATCTCAACAGAGTTTTCACCAGATGCCGGAAGTTGAGCATTTGACCAATCACCGCCATTCATAGAAGTAGGATCTTTATAACCATCAGCATGAGTCCACTTCATGCTACCTGTAAAGTTGACCTTATATCCATATATGGTATTAAGATTTCCAGGATTTGCGGTAATGCCAGATGCAGAACCATCACTGCAAAGTATAGTCCACTTATTAGAGATAACAGGAGAAACCAAAGGTAAATCTCCACTCTTAATAGCTGCTATGTCCTTAGCATTCTGTGCTCCCTTGTCTCCAGCATAGGCAGTCTCTGCTGTTTCACCAAGAACTACTCCGCCACTATTTATCTCAACAAGACTGCTACCACTCCAACGATAGGTTTTGTTTGTCGTTATGTCTACATATATTTTACCAGCTTCGGGCTGTACGCCAGCACCTCCTAACAAATCAGAAGTTGCAACTCCCCATGTAGAAGCGTCTGACCAATTGCCATAAAATTTAGTACCATCTCTTAGGGCAAATTTGTTGTTTGATTTTACATAAGCTACGCTGCATAACGTATCTGTGGATTTTTTTGTAGTGCTCATTGCTTGAACATCAGCTTGTAGTACGAAACCGCTGAACTCCACTACATCATCAACATAACTTGGTAGCTGTGACGCTGGAACAGTGCCATCAACCAATGTAGCATAAGTTCCACTATCCTGCTTTTTGTCAAGCTCAGTTTTGATTTTGCCAACAAGATGTTCCAATCCTGTCTGATCTAAAAATTTATTATCTGCCATATTGTTTAATATTAATAATTATACTATCTATCAGTATTGCGTTATACCTATTACCTAAAATAGTGCATCAATATCTTTAGGAGTTATCAGTTGAATATTGTTGGAAAGACATTCCATATCACTTCCGTTCCACCTCCAAATGCTGTTGTCTGTTTTGTTTATGTACAATCTCGTGTTAGAATAGATTTCGCTGTCAGCATTAACCCAAACGAAACGTTGGAGTTTAGCCTCAAATTTACTGTAACAAATTTTCTTAGTTAAAGTATTGTAACCGTATTGTCCCTTTTGAGTAGGTTCGTTGAAAGATTCGCCCCAAGCGTCCAAGATGAAAACATTGTTGAATTCATCAGGAATATAATAAGAAGGAAACCGTCCGTTTTCATCTGTTTCAGGAATGCTGTTCCTTAACTCTTCAATCAGAGATTCAAGATCTTTCCCACTTTTTAAATCTTTAATGTATTTAGCGTAAGTCAGGACACCATCCTTACGTGAACTGACCAAAGAATTTCCATATTTTACTTCACCAGCCATACCTCTTAATCTCCTATCGAATAAATGTTGTCGTTACCTGCAACAAGTTCGTCACTCCAGTAGAAATACAAATTGTCAACTTGTTCCATATTGAAAGCAGTCGGCAGTCCAGCCTGTGTGATAGTTATAGGCGAAGTGCAGACAAACCATATATACGGCTTGCTGTCAGTTGTTTCAATTGTGAAAGTCTTACCTGAAGCCCTGTTGAAATCACATGCAAGCTCATCCTTGTTAAGTTCCGACACACTATTTGCAGAAGAGCTGCCATACCAGAACTTGTAATCATAACTGTTTTCGGTTGTGATATAATATTTTAAATTATACAAACCACATGGTTCACCATCAATTATGCCGACAGGAATCTTGCTCTGGCGGTTGAAAGGAACAATGGCAAACATGTTACTCTCGCAACTTGACAAGTGAATACCGCCAATAACGAAAGATACCTTAACGGCATAGCAACCAATATCAATATCGTCAGGAAAATCGCAAATCAGTTCATTCTTTGCATCCCCAGACACTTTGTGTCTCAATTCAATACTATTACAAGAACCGTCAACAAGCTCAACTTTCGTGTTGGCGGCTTGATTCATATCGCAATCCACGAGAGTGTTGCTGTTTTGAGCAATTTCAAGTTTGCTTACCAATATATGCAACTTGAAGCCATTACCTTTTACAATTCGATATATCATGCGATGTACTTTTTTCGGCAAAGATAGGAGAAAAAATATTCCCCTACCTTTTATCCGTTAATAAACGAAACCAATATCATACAAGACCTTTCCACCGAAGAAATTTCCTCTTTCTGTTTTGCTGTGCCTTTTTACTCTTTGCATTAGTATGATACACGCAATCATGGAAAAGATCTTTAGGCTTTGCGTCTTTAGGAGTCAAGCCAACTCTGCGGTATGCCAGATACTGATTCCGGTTAATAACCATCAGTTTTCCGCTCTGCATTGGAAGAACGAAATAGATTTCACCATCCTTAGATGATGCTTTAAGTGCCGCTGCCTTGGCTTTGCGGTACATCAACTCACACTTAACACGCTTGATAATTTTTCCAAATTTCATAATCGTTGTATTTAAATAGTTATTTATCCGATAGTAGCTGCCGAAACAGATACTCGTCTTGTCAGTTTCCTTGTTTCCTTTGTTATCATCCTTGGCATCTCCATTTCGTTGAAGCAGATATGAAGACCAATGGCTCTTGTCATCAGCAAGTCATCATGCTTTCCGTCAGCAGCTTCATAAACAGTGCCGTTCTTTTCGTATGTCAAGTATTCAAACAAACATCTTTCGTCTCGCTCCACATACAGCTGTTCGCGGATAACCTGAACCAAAACAGAAATGACCATTGGCTTTGTGGCAACGTTAGTGTGAAAGCCGTATTTTACAGGAACCTTATTCTTTATGTCAGACTCACTTTGCTTTCGTGCATACAAGTTGTCATATACATCCTTTATCTGATTAAGTATAAACTCTGACTGGTCTCCACCTTCCAGAATATGTTCCTTGTCTTTGGTTTCAAGAGTGTTAGATTCTATGACAAGAAGGGCGTTATCGTAATACTTGGCTATCTGTGCAGCTTTCCACGCCAACAAGTCCATATCAATATGACCATACCATTGAGCCACAATATGCGGTTTTCCGCCTTCCATCATCCAATATCTGTCGATGACAACAATAACCGACCAGTCAGCACCCTTGCTACGTCCTCCAATATCAACGACAACCAAATACCGGTTGGTAACCTTGCAGTCTTCAAAAAACTCAGGCAGATTCCAGATCCACAGCTGTCCCTGCTTGTCTTCACAGAACCTGACGTTCTGCATACACTTCTTGCCCTTATATCCATCACCATAAACATCTCCAATATACTTGGGTGCCCTGCATCCCTTTTTGAATTTGTCAACCTTGTCTTCTGCAAACACCCTTGCTCCAGAATGCTTGAATGCTTCAATGTCGTCAGTAGGATAACCAGCTGCCATATCCGCATGGTCTGTAAACTTCTTGCGTTCAGCAATATACCAGTTGATAGCTTCAAGCGGTGCTCCGAGCGTCCATAGTTTCCATAGATATGTACCAGGCTCTTCACGATCCGACATGGCATTGCTATTGTTCCTGTTCTCATACAGCCATTTTGCAAACAGACTTTTTTCTTTCTTCGTTCCGAAGTCAAGATGATACATATCGTATATCTCAAACCAAGGAACGAAGAACGGTTCAAACTGCGATTTGCCATCCTTTGCGGCAAGCCATTCTTTGTGGAAAAAATTACCAGTTCCATTGGCAGTAGATTCAAGAGCTATCATTGTCATAGGGCGATACAAAATACCATTGGTGGCATTTTGGATAACTTCCTCAGGAGACTTGCCGTCAGTCTTTTTCCATAGACCGACCTCAGACAAGTGAACCAAGTTATAGTCTTCACCGTTGGCAGAAAGTGGTCGCTCCATAGACCCGACCTTAATCTTACAGAAACGTTGAGGAACCTTCTTAACATTACCGGATGTTCCTACACCGACAAACTTAGGCTCATTGTCAGAGTAGGCTTCACCCATCTCATGCAAGAACTTAGCAGGGAAATTTTTTAATGCCTCATCAAACATGCCACGTATAGTCTCAGCCGTGTCCTTAACCTGAGCAACAATGAGAGAGTTGAGACCTTTCATCCACATCAGTTGCAGCCATAGCATATACATCTGTATAACAGTCGAGCCTCCCCATTGTCGAGCTTTCAAAAGTATAAGGCGTATCGGCTTGCCCTTCTTCCTTCTATCTTCCAGCCAACGGAGAAGCCTGCGCTGTGGTCTTCTTAGAACAAATCGGAAAGGTAGTCCTCCTCCTTTAGGTTTAATGTATATGAACATTCCGAAGAAAAAGAATGGATCATACTTCATGCGAAGCCGTATGAACTGCTCTACAATTTGCTCTCTGTCTGAATCATAGTTCCGTTCTACTGGCGGCTCTCCGTTTTTTTTCGCTTCATCGTCACATTCATCATACAGAATATTCAAGTATGCTTTAACGCTGCCTGCTTCCGCAAGCTGTTTGATGAAAGGATTATTTTTCAGTTCTATTGGCAAATACTGGTCTTCAATAGGAAAATCCTCCAAATGGAGATGATACCTCTTGTCTCCACAGCCTGTACCGACAATCGGGTTAAACTCCGTAGAGATTACTTTGATTCTCTTCTCGTTCTCTTTAAGAATCAAATCTGTATGTTTGTCTTCAACTATTTGTCTTGGCATAATGGCGCATTTAGATAACCCCACAAAAGACCAAGTACATAACAATAGATGTGGACTCCAATTGCCATGCAAGGGAACACAAGTCCGATAGATATATATAATAATATGGTGAGATTATATTTTACCTTCTTGCTCACAAAAGGCGCAATATACCCCATATAGGCATATACAAAACCACTTAATCCTATTATCGGGATTTCGGTAGCAAATGGGTAGCTGACGGCAATGACAAAGAAAACCAGCAGGTTCCATCTGCAACGAATGGCATTCAAACATTGATACAGTGCCCAAAGGTTTATGATGGCATGGAAAATGTTCAAGTGAAACAGAGGATAAGTAAGACGTTGCAGAACGCTACATCCGTGATACAGTCCCATGCCGTCATGTCCAAGGAGTGAAAGGACGAAAATCAAAATGAACCAAACATAAACTTCAATCTGCGTTTTCTTTGTTCGTAACATCTTTTCTTCTCCTCCTTTCTCACCCTGCATAAAATGACATGGATAGTGTATTGAGTAAGATAGAAACTTGGAGCTTCCTCATTACAAATATGCCATATTATTTCCATCTTCGTGAGAGACGGATGCTCTTTACTGTATATCTGGAACCTTCGGAAAATCTCCATGAACATGGCTTTCCTTGTTGGAATCATATAGTCAATGGATTTTCCTTTCAACAAGTCTAATATTACCCTGTATGCTCTGCCTTCCGATACCCAAAACCTTCTGCTCGGAGATTGAAGAATTCTCCTTTCAATCTCAGACAGACTAAAATTGTCTCTTTCCGATATTATTTCACGGTAAGCCCTCAACAAGTCAGCATCACGTTCTTGTGTAAAGTCACAAGATGAGCCTTTGAACTTCATATTAGACACTGCAAATGTACAAAAAATTACTGACAAAATCAAATATGAGCAATGAATATTAACGGATAAAAAAGAAGAAAGTATGAAAAGCATTAATTTTGGACAATATTTTAATCTGTTATTCAAATATGGCTGGAAATACAAACAATATTCAGAATGCTGGAGCAGCAACCCAGCAAGCGGCAAAGACAAAAAGAGACTTGGCTTTGGAACGTTTAAAGACACGTCATCCAGATACGGACTATGCAGACGATGAAGCAATCTATGGTGCAATCAACGATGACTACGATGCAGACCAGAAAACAATCGAAGGGTATAAGGCAAACGAAAAGGCAATGAGCGACATGCTGACAGCCGATCCTCGTTCCGCGGCATTTTTAAAGGCGATGAAGAACGGCAAGAATCCTGCCGTGGAACTTGTAAGGAACTTTGGCGATGAGTTTGTGGACATACTTACAGACCCGGAGCAAGCAGATGCAATCGGAGAAGCACAGGCAGACTATTTAAAACGTGTTGCCGAAAGCAAGAAACTTGATGACGAGTATGCTGAGAACATAAAGAAGAGCTATGAAGTCTTTGACGCAATGGACAAAGAGTATGGCGAAGACGTTACAAATGAGCTAATCGGCAAAATGTTTGTTGTAGCCAATGATGTTATCCGCGGCAAGTTCACAAGAGAAGCACTTGACATGCTCAGACTCGCTGCAAGTCATGATGAAGATGTAGCCAATGCCGCACATGAAGGCGAAGTACGTGGAAAGAATATCAAGCACCAGAAAAACCTGGAGCTTCGCAAGAAAGGCGATGGTGTGGCTGATTTGGATTCAGCAACAGCAGAGTCGCCACAAGATGGCGATAACCAGCCTGATTTCGGAGCACTTGGACGTATGGCAAGAGGAGGTTCTATATGGGAACGAGGCGGAGAGAAGAGAATACACAATAGATAAAAGGATTTATTAATTTAAAATTTACAGATAATGAAGACAACAAAACAAACATTCAGTTGGCTGATGTCCGTGTTCCTCATGGCGTTGGCTATGATTTTTGGAGTAAACGGCTCTGTGCTGATGGCAGAGGCTGGCAACTTGCCTGATGCAGGTACGACCAATAGTGGACATGCGGCAGAGGCTGGTGGTGCAGAGACTGCCGGAGAAGGTGGCAATGGCGGTGCTGCAAGACAGAATGAAGGAATCGCAACGGAGACACGTGGGCGTGAAACGAAATGGGCAGAAGGTGATGTGAACTTCTATTCAAACGACTTGAATGACAAGATTACAAAGATTCGTCCTATGGCAACTCCTGTAGACCAGATTTCACGTTACGCTACACCGAAGACCGCCGATTCTTTTGTAGTGGAATATTACTCTATCGGTACACGTCCAATCAAGACCACAGTAAAGACCACAACTGAGGCAAGTACAGGTTCATCCGTTGTGCTGCCAGTTGATGATCCAGACATGTTTACTCTTGATGATACTATCCGTGTGGTAGGAGTAAAGGCAATTACAGACTATAATGGTGTTGCATATTCAGATGATAAGAACAAAGGCGTTCCAGTTCCGGATTTGGAACTGTGCGTATGCGGTAAGAATACAGATGGTCAGCCTATAGTCTTTGCCGTTAATGGTAACATGTATCAGAAGCAGGCTATCGGAGTGCCGGCAATTCCGGCAAAGACTGTACTTATCCGTATGGCAAAGGCTTGTGGAGAGCTTGACGTACAGACAGGACGTTTCAACAACCTTCCGACAAGCGATACTCAGTATTGTCAGAACTTTATGATTCAGATTGAGCAGAGTACCTTTGACAAGATTGCTGCAAAGAAAGTGGATTGGAGCTTCTCTGATATGGAAGAGGATTCTATCTATGACATGCGCCTTGCAATGGAGGGAACTTTCTTGTTTGGAGACATGGCTTGTATCAAGCATACGACAAAGAACAATTCCTCACAGTGGTTTACCAAAGGTATTTGGTGGATGGCTGGAAAGGACATTGAAGTAGGACACAAGGCAACTGAGGATGACCAGAAGAAAGGTTTCAAGAAGGATGATGTTGTAATCTGGGACAATGAACTTGTGGATATTACAAAAGATATATTTGTAGGTACAGGCATTGGCAACAAGCGCAAGGTAGTTATTGCCGGTTCACAGGTGGTAACTGCATTCTCCAAGATTCGTTCAGAGAAGTTCCGACTGAAAGATACCGTTGAAGTATTCAACTTAAAATTCAAGAGTTGGGAGACAGACTTCGGGGAGTTGCTGATGATTCATTCAGAGTTCTTCGACTTGCAGGGAATGAGCGACTGTGCATTGGTTCTCGATCCAGAGTTCCTTGTAAAGCGAGTACACTTGCCTTGGGCGCGTAACGTGCTTGACCTTAAAGCAGCAGGTATTCGCAACACGGATGCTGTGGTAATTCAGGAAGTAGCGTGTCTGTATCTGAAATACCCGAAAGCTCACGCAAGAATGAAGCTTGCGTCTGCTTAACTTAGAGTTAGGTTCATTCATGTATATATAATTTATGAGGGGTGTGGGCACTTGCCCCATCCCTCTTTTTAATTAGAAGAGAAAGATGTTAAAAACATATCAAGGAAATTCAGACTTGGCTTTCAACGTAAAGTTGGAGGGAGGTCTTAAACGAATTGTGTTTGACGGTCAGAGTCATGGCACAAGCATATATTCAACGAGAGACGTAAAAGAGCAAAAGGCAATAGAGAGCCATTACTGGTTTAACGACAAGTTCTGGCTTGAAGAAACAATAGACGAGAAGAAGCTGGAAGCCGAGACGAAAAAGAAAGCCGCGGCAAAGGCAAAGAAAATTGCAGAGGATAAAAAAACATATTGTGTGTCGGATATTGCTGATGCCAAGGATTATCTTGCAGATACCTTTGGAGTGTCTCGTACAAAGATGAAGACAAAAGAAGATGTACTTGCCGTGGCAAATGAATATGGTGTTGAATTAGAAGGACTGGAGTAATATGGTAAATTATGCTGTATCTGACTTGGTGAAAGAAGTCAAGGTAATTCTTGACCGCAATCAGGAGAGTGCTGTACTTGTGCCTGATGACTCTGATACTCTCTCTCAAGGAGAACTTATCCAGAGCAGAATCGTGGATGCGGCAAAAATAATCTTGACAGAAGCTTCGTCTCTATTGGTGGAAGGAACAACACTTGCCGGCAATATTGTAACTTGGCAAAATTCTTACGGTGCATATTTCGGCAAAGTGGAATTACCGTCAGACTTGATACGTGTCTTGTCTGTTAAGGTCAGCGACTGGATAAGACCAGGCAAGATTATATCAGAGAATGATGACGAGTATAAATTGCAGACAAGCAGGTTTGGTGTGCGCGGAAATGTAGAAAGACCTGTTGCAGCAATAGTACATGCTGGAGGAAAAAGACATATAGAACTATACACAAGCAATTCGGATGATGCTACATTGGACTTATCATACGTGAAGTTGCCTTTCATCCAGAACGACATGATAGAATTGCCACAGACTTTGGTAGATGCAGTGAAATATATGACGGCTTATCTGGTATGTGTCAGCTTGGGAGACAACGATACAGCTAACGGATTGATGTCTGTCGCAAAGAAATTGGCAGGAATATTAGATGTAGAACCTTCTCAAATGCAATAATGATATGGCAAAGAAAAAAGAAAAGACAAAACTGTTGTCGCTGAGCAAGGTGACAGACAAGGAGGAACTTGATACCGTCAAAGCTTCCTTCAACTCTTACAGTCAGCCGTATGAACGTGCATATTCCGTCCTCTTTGAGGCTCAGCGGTATTATAACAATATGGAGAACTTCCGCAAGAGAAGACTGAGAAACAAAAGATACAATTACGGAGACCAGTGGGGAGATATAATAGAGCTGCACTCCAAATGCGGTGGCGTGAGGAGAATGACGGAGTCGCAATATATCCGTGAGCAAGGCAGTGAGCCTCTGAAGAATAATCTTATACGCAGACTGGTGAAAAATGTTCTGGGAGTGTATCGCTCGCAAAGCAAAGAACCTACATGTAATGCAAGGGACAAAGACGAACAGAAGTACAGTGAGACAATGAGTATCGTCTTGCAGTGCAACCGTCAGCTCAATAGGGAGAGCGAGATAGATGCCCGAACGATGGAAGAGTTCCTTATAAGCGGTGCTGCTATTCACAAGAAAAAATACGGATGGAGGCGAAACAGACTGGACTGTTGGACAGACTATGTAGACCCGAACGAGTTTTTCGTGGACAATAATATGAAGGATTTCAGAGGGTGGGATGTACGCTGTATCGGTGAGATACATGATACCACTATCGGAAATATCCTGATGGAATTTGCTAAGTCTCCAGCAGATGTAAAAAGACTGAAAGAGATATACCGTAATGCCAGCAACAGAGAACTGATAGAAGACAGCTTGCAGCAGTTTGGAGAGTTCGATCCACGGAAAGTAGACTTCATGTCTCCAAGCAACCCTTCTCTATGTAGAGTTATAGAAGTATGGCGTAAAGAGAGCAAACCGCGATACCGCTGTCATGACTACAACAATGGTGATGACTACAAGATTGACGTTGAGGACTACCACGATATAGTAGAACTTGAAAACAAGGATCGTATAGAACGCGGTTTGAATGCAGGAATGGAAAAGGAAGACATTCCTTTGATCAAAGCAGAATGGTTCATGGATGAATACTGGTATTTCTACTACCTCTCTCCGTTTGGCGATATTCTCCGTGAGGGCGAAACTCCTTATGCCCATGGTGAGCATCCATACGTATTCAAATTCTATCCGTTCATTGATGGCGAAATACACAGCTTCGTTGAGGATGTAGTAGACCAGCAACGGTATGTTAACAGGCTTGTTACGATGTATGATTTCATTATGCGTGCATCGGCAAAAGGCGTTCTTCTATGTCCTGATGACTGCTGCCCGGATGATTTGACATGGGATGACTTAGCAGATGAATGGGCAAGGTTTAACGGACTTGTACGCTTCAAACCAAGCAAGAGCGGACAACTGCCGGTACAGGTGGCAAACAATTGTGTCAACATAGGAATACAGGATTTGCTGAAATTCCAGTTGAAGTTCTTTGAGGATATAAGCGGTGTAAACGGTGCATTGCAAGGCAAGCCAGGAGTATCTGGAACGAGCGGTTCGCTATATGCCCAGCAGACACAAAATGCCACGATGTCGCTGCTTGACATATTGGAAACGTTCAGCCAGTTCATAATAGACGGAGCATATAAGGACGTGAAGAATATGCAACAGTATTATGACACAAGGCGTACATTTAATATTGTAGGCAAAGCAGGAGAGATCGTAGAGTACGACCCGAAGAAAATACGCGATGTAGAGTTTGACATAAACATAACAGAAAGTACGGCAACTCCAGTATATCGCCAGATGGCAAATGATTTCCTTATGCAACTGTGGCAGAAACAGGCAATATCTTTACGTCAGCTATTGAAAGTTGGAGACTTCCCATTCGCGGATGACTTGCTGCAAGAACTGGACAATCAGGAGCAAGACATGCAACAGGGCAGAGCACCACAGCAAATTTCTCCCGAACTGCAAGCACAGATAAGCCAAGCATCACAGAGTAATCCAAAGGCACAGGCAATGCTTCAACAGATGTTGAGCGGTCATGGCATACAACCAAGTGAGCAACAGGCTCCTTTATCAGAATAACACTATAAATAAAATAAAGTATGATGGCAGAAAATATTAGTATTGAGAATGGAAATGAAAACATTGGAGCACCTCAGGAGCAAGTAAATGACCCGAATGGCGGTATAGCTTCCGAAACACAAGGCAGAAAAGACAGTCCAGACTTGTATGAGAATGATGTTTTTGGAAGAGTTATAAAACGGAACAAAGACAATATATGGAAGAGGGGGAAGATGAAACGGATTAGGCATGAAGAAGACGAATAAGATACATTGTTCAGCAAATAAAACATTGTACTCTATTAACGGATAAAACGACTTTTGTAAATTCTTATCCTATCTTTGCAGAAAAAGAGATAAGGATGAATGATGTAAGGGCATTTATAATAAGCACGATATGGGGATTTTTGGTACTGCTTACCCCGATAAAGGATTTCATGACGAGTATGGTAGTCCTTTTTACGCTGAACTTCGTGTTCGGTTTGGTAGCAGCAAGGTTCAATCATGAAGACTGGTCTTGGAAAAAGGCAGGAATGTTTTTCGTTTGTTGCTTTCTGTTCTTCGCTACTGTTGCCGTATTGTTCGTTTGCGGACATTTTCTCCATTCTGACGAACAGGCGATATTCTGTGTGCGCTATATCTGCATTGCAGCGATGTACTTGTTTACTACCAACATTGTAAGGAACTGGCGAAGTGTTCTTGTGCCAGGCTCTCCTTGGTATCAGCTGGTGGATTTCTTGCATTATGTACTTACATTCAAATTTGTAGACAAAGTGCCGATGTTCAAAAAGTATCAGGAATATAAAAAGACAAAATATGGAAATAACGAAAGAACAGATATTGGAGATAATGCCAAATGCAAAGGATAAGGTCGCTGAATATCTTCCTTATATCAACGGATATAAAGAAACATTCAAGATAAGTACTCCATTGCGTATGGCACACTTCTTAGCTCAGATAGCACATGAAAGCAATGAGCTGAGAAGCGTGAAAGAGATTGGTAACATAAGCTACTTCACGAAGTATGATACAGGCAAGCTGAAGCAGATGCTTGGGAACGTGAAAGCCGGAGACGGCTACAAGTATCGCGGTCGTGGACTGATACAGATTACAGGACGTGCAAACTATCAGACATATAATGACAGTTCATATTGCCGTGGAGACATTATGGCTCATCCTGAATTGTTGGAAAAGCCTCTCGGTGCTGTCAAGTCTGCGATGTGGTGGTGGAACAGCAATGGACTTAACAAGCTCGCGGACAAAGATTCTTTTATCGCCATAACAAAGAAAATCAATGGTGGAACAACAGGATTGGATAGTCGAAAGAAATATCTTGTAAGGGCAAAGAAAGCATTAAAGGTATAGTATGAGAGCAAAGAAGAATATATTTGGCAATAGGGTAGCGATGTGCATAATCAGCATGTTGTTCCTGATTTTATTCTTCGGCTGCAAAAGCGGTTCCGCAGGATTGAAAGAAAGCATCTCACATAATATGACTGACAGTACTGTCAATTGGAACCGTAATGACAGAACCGTCATTGACAGCATATTCAAGCGAGACAGCATATATATCAAAGACAGTGTTTCTACACGTCAAGTAGGAGATACGATTTATACAGAAAGATGGCACTGGGAGTATCTGTATAATTTCTTCTCTTTGCAAAATATGGATTTTCAGAATAAAGAGTATGGAGACTTTCAATACATTTCTTTATGCGATACAATAAAAGTACCATATCCTGTAGAGAAGGAACTGTCAAAGTGGGAGAAGTTCCAGCTCAAATATGCTGTATGGTCAATGGGAGCACTCTGCATGATATTGGTATGGCTCGGATATAAACTATATAAGTGGATAAAGAATGGCAGATATAACAATACAAATAGACAAAATTGAGGTGTATGAGGAGGTGTCTAAAGTTACAGCCTATATAGGCGGCAAGAATATAGACGCAAGCGGCAACTCTCTCTATGATCAGGTTTTCATTACAGATGCTGACAGAGAGATGATAGACAGCTTCTTTTCTTCGGCAACAAACAATATCGCGACAGCGTTGGAACATTCATTGAAAGATATGGAAACAAGTGATGACGATATTGTATATACATTAAGGATGCCCGGAAACTTCATATCAGCAATGGAAAATCCTTTGGCGCAGAAAATCAAAGAGTCTATAGAGAACAGTATTGTCGCATCATGGTGTGCCATAACCAAGAAAGACGAAGATTCTTATGCTGCGAAATCGGCAGCCTTGCTGCAACAGATTACTGCAATGCAATATTTACGGCAAAGACCCAAACGAAATTTTTAATATATGAAGACATGTTGTAATGGGTATAGGGTAATGATTGAATTGCAGAAACAGGAACTTGTGTACGACATCAAGAACACTGCCTACATTTTTGCAGATGCCCAAACAAAACAAGATTTAGATCCACATACGCTGCACAATATATTTGATGTGGCGGAGATTGGAAATATGGACAGGTTGGCAAGAATCCTGGATTCAGCGGTTGAAGACTGTCGAGAAATGCTGTATCGCTTCTGCAAGATCAACATACATGGTGGTGGCTTTGATTCCAATGAATGGGAGGAATGTGTTGGCTCTCCTGCCAATGATGAGGAAGCCTATTACCTGATAATGGTCATGCCTAAAGACTTCTCGGCTACAAGCGTTCACACAATGACAGTCTATATTCATGACTTCATAGTCTACCAGTCTCTCTATGAATGGATGATGCTTGTCTATCCAGATGGAGCTGAACGATTCAAGCTTTTGGCTGAAGAGAAGAAGCAGAAATTCAAGGAAGCGTCTATCCGAACAACTGGTCATACAAGAATAAGGATCTATCCATTTTAATATTTTTTTGTATGATTAAAGGGTAACTGCTTATGCCGGCAATTACCCTTTATTTTACTTGTCGAAGAATTTATCTATCAACCCCATTGCTTCATCCTTCTTCTTGTCTATGATTTTCGCGTAGATTTCAGTGGTTGAAATTCTTGAATGTCCCATCAGCTTACTGGTCGTATAGAGGTCTGCGCCAAGCGTAATCATCATGGTTCCGAAAGTGTGCCTGGCGGTATGGAACGTTACATGCTTTTGGATTCCTGCTTTTAAAACCCATGCCGAGACGTGTCTGTTTATCGCGTTCTCACTTTTTAAATAAGGAAACACAAAAGGACTGCCTGTCTTTTGCGGCATCCATTTAACGGCTTCCTTTGGGAGAATATAAGATACCGTCCTGTTCGTCTTCTGTTGAGTCTGACTTAGATGAAGTATCTTTTCTCCGTCTTTGCTCAAAGTCTCTTTTATATTTTTCCACTTCAAAGTTCTTATGTCGGAAATTCTTAATCCGCAAAAGCAAGAAAACATGAATGCTTGTTTAGTGTTCGTGTCTACACATTCTGTTTGTGCCAGGATTTTTACTTCCTCTAGGTCAAGGTAAGCCCTGTTGCTTTCAGGTGCTTTGGGCTTTTCTTTTTTGTCGATCTCCAAAAATGGATTCTTCAGAATGACCCCTTCCTTCACCGCCTTGTTGAGCATGTCGTTGAGATAGGCATAATATAGTTTCTTTGTATTCTCGCTTAACGGAGTCTCTGTATATTTCCGCTTGGCATTGTTGAGATGTTCAATGAAACCGAGGCAATACTTCTTGTCAATATCGCAAAGCTTTATTTCTGTCCCTTTATAGTTCTGTAGTTGTAGTTTTGTAGCATAGATGTGCATTTCCACATTCTGGGGAGACTGAGTATTTTTCAATTTATATTTTCTGAATATTTCAATCCAGGCATTAAGAGACATGTTTCCTTTGCTGGATTTTATTCCTGCTATACCTTCTTTTATTTCCAGAACCCTTTTAGCTTTTATGATGTTTGCAGCCTCCATAGTTTCTGAATTTTTCTGCCTTACAGCGGCTTTATTTCGCCCATTTTCGGGCAAAAGATACAATTTTAGGAACTCATACACTCTTTCCCCATTATTGTAAATGTCAAGATAAATACTCTTGTTGCCGTTTGCAAGTTCTTTGAATCTGATTGTAACAGGCTCTTTATCAATAGTTTTCCTTCTTCCCATAGGTCTCTGTTTTGTTTCTGCAAATGTAGCTTATATTTCTCAATTAAGCAAGGATTTCGAGTAACAAAATAGTAACAAAACTGCAACATATCCACCTTATATCTACCATATAGCAAAATTTATGAGAAGAAGGAAAATTGCTGTAATATATTGAGTATTAGTAATATACGTGTATTGTAGGTGTATGGTGGGTATTAGTCGGGATTATTACGCAGTTTAGTGTCATAAATTATAATTTTAGAATGGTAAATAGTGTTGTCGTCATTAACACCCTTCTCCCATAGATAGTTTTCGCCGTAAGAGAGCTTCAGGCGTTTCTCCACCTGCATCAGTCCGATGCCGTGCCCACTTCTGTCCGACTGTTCCTTAGGGTGGTTAGAATTCTCGATAAAACATTCAATACGCTCCTCGTCAGCCTTCACCAGAATATTGATAAAACTCCTCCCCGTAGCCGCAATTCCGTGCTTAAAGGCATTCTCGATAAGCGAGATGAAGATAAGCGGAGCGATGCGGATGTCAGAGTTCTCAGGCACGTCAACATCAATAGAAATGTCGCACGTCTTGGCGATGCGAATTTTCATCAGATTGATGTACGACTGAATAAACGTCACCTCATCCCGGAGCAACACAAACTCCTGCTGGTTGTCGTAAAGAATATGCCTCAACATTCCGCTCAGCTGCAAGATAGCATCCTGAGCCTTCTGCTGGTCAAACGCCGTGAGAGCATAGATGTTGTTCAGCGTGTTGAGCAGGAAATGCGGGTTAATCTGGTTTCTCAGATTCTTCAGTTCCGCGTCAGCCCTTGCCGTTTCCGCCTTCTGCTTTGCCAGTTCCGCATTCCTTCGTGCCAGTTCCGCCTCCTGTCTTGCCACTTCGGCAGAGTGCCATTTGATGGTAATAACCGACATGGCAGCGATGGCAGCCGTAACAATCATGCTGAAGATGTTGCGGAGCATGAACCAATACTCCATGCTGTGGTGCATTCTGTGGCGGAAGCCGTGCCCGCCATTTTTAGGCTTCGGAAAATATTCCGGCGGAACACTTTCCGGCTTAAAGAATATGTTGTGGCTAAAGCTGAGCCAGAGGTGAAGAACAATTCCGGCACCGAGCACGAGCAGTATCGTGTAAGTCCAGAATTTCCTCTTGTCCTCGCGGAACAGGAATTTCGGAGTGATGTGAAGATACATGGTGTAGAACACCGCCATCATCATCAGCGGACTTGAAATCATCGGAATTAGCTTGTCCGCTTCAAACTTGTCGCCCTTGTCGAAGAAGGTCAAGGGGGCAAGAATAACGATAAGCCATACAGCAATGTGTATGGCGATTATCGTTTTTTTGTATTTAGGAGGGTAGAGCATATTATTTTTTTTAAAGAGTACTACTCATACCTCAGAGCTTCGATCGGGTCGAGCTGAGCAGCCTTCTTAGCCGGGTACCACCCGAAGAATACACCGGTGAAGGTGCAGACGGCAAAGCTCATGATGATGCTCCACGGCTGAATGTAGATAGGCCAGTGGGCAATAAACTTTATGGCGTAAGATGAGCCGACACCAATTATAACACCGATAATTCCGCCCGTAACGCTCAGTAGGATAGCCTCGATAAGGAACTGGTTGAGGATGTCCACGCCACGTGCACCAACACTCATGCGCAGTCCAATCTCCTTCGTTCTCTCCGTAACGCTCACATACATGATGTTCATGATACCGATACCACCTACAATGAGCGAGATTCCAGCCACACAGCCCAAGAGGATAGTCATCATGTCGGTAGTAGAGTTCATCATCGACGCCAGTTCCTCCTGGGAGCGAATGCTAAAGTCATCGTCGTCAGCCTCCTGAGTGTCGGTAGCATCCTTCAGCTTATGGTTGCGGCGCAGGATAGTAGATATTTCCTCCGTAGCCTTGTCGGTCAGTCCTTCAGTAATCGCCGAGCAGTTGATGCTGCCCAGATACGTCTGAGCCAGAATACGCTTCATCACCGAGGTGTAAGGAGCCAGCACCAGGTCGTCCTGGTCCATACCCATAGTGTTGTAGCCCTTCTTCTTGAGTACACCGATTACGCGGAACGGAATACTGTTAAACCTCACCACTCTGCCTACAGGGTCGGAGCCGTCGGGGAAGAGATTGTCCACCACGGTCTGTCCCAGCACACACACCTTGGCGCTCGCCTTGATGTCCTCGTCAGAAAACATTTCTCCGTCGTCCACGCTAAGCTGTCGGATAGTGAGATAATCCGTGTTCACGCCATAGATAGTAGATGGCGTGTTGTTGTTGCCGTAGATAAACTGACCGCTGGAGTTCACCACGGGGCTGATAGCCGAGATATAGTTACATTCATCCTTCAGCGACTGATAGTCAGTCAGCTTCAGCGTCTCCATCGACGAAGCATCCTGTCTCACTCCGCCGGGTCCGCGGTCGGCCCCCGGGTTAATCATAATCATGTTAGAACCCATCTCGGCGATGTTAGCCTGTATGCTCTTCTTCGAGCCCTGTCCGATGGCAAGCATGGCGATGACCGAAGCCACACCGATGATGATGCCGAGTGCAGTAAGGAAAGAGCGCATCTTGTTTGCAGCGATGGCTCTCAGGGCTATTTTGAATAAGTTGCTGTAGTTCATTATTCATCCGTGTTAGCCGGCAGTTGCGCCAAAGCGTCAGCCGCCGAAAGTATGTTAGAATTGTATTCGTCGCTAATCACCTTGCCGTCGCGCAGCATGATGTTTCGACTTGAGTAGTTAGCCAGGTCGGGGTTGTGGGTAACGAAGATAATCGTTCTTCCGGCAGCATAGAGCTTTTGGAAGAGCACGAGGATTTCAAACGACGTTCTCGTGTCGAGGTTACCCGTAGCCTCGTCGGCAAGTATTACGGCAGGGTTGTTCACCAGTGCTCTGGCGATAGCCACGCGCTGCATCTGTCCGCCCGACATCTGGTTAGACTTGTGGTAGAGCCTGTCGCCCAGTCCCACGGCTTTCAGGGCCTCTACAGCCCTTTCTTGCCGTTCCTTGGCAGAAACGTCGGCATTATACATCAGCGGCAGTTCCACGTTCTCTATGCTCGTGGTTTTAGGCAGCAGGTTGTAGTTTTGGAAGATAAATCCGATTTTCCTGTTGCGCAGCACAGCTCTTTGCGGTTTCGACATGGTCCTTACGGAAACTCCGTCGAGCAAGTATTCACCGCTCGAAGGGGTGTCGAGACATCCGAGCTGGTTGAGCAGCGTGGATTTTCCGGAGCCCGATTTACCCATGATGGTAACGAACTCGCCTTCGTATATTTTGAACGATACTCCGCGCAAAGCATGCACCATCTCGTCGCCGACAAGAAATTCACGCTTCACGTTTTGGAGCT
Source organism: Prevotella sp. UBA1104 (assembly GCA_002314055.1). Lineage (GTDB taxonomy): Bacteria > Bacteroidota > Bacteroidia > Bacteroidales > Bacteroidaceae > Prevotella. The sequence goes on along the minus strand of DCBP01000021.1, from coordinate 3,440 downwards.
CGATTACTACTTTCTTTTGTTCCATTGTTGCTTTGTTTTTTTTTTAGTGGGAGAGCTGGGAGAGCTGGGAGTAATGAGACTGATAGGACTAATGAGACTTACAGAATTTTCAGCTCTCAGAGTAATCCAGTTTCCTCCCTTCGGGAGGGTTAGGGTGGGTCTCCCTTATTTCTTCTTTCCCCTCGGTCCCGGTGCAAAGGGACTACTTTCTCCCTGCTGTGCAGTCTGGTCGCCACTGTCGGCAGCCTGTGCCTTAGCATCAGTAACAACCACCTGTCCGCGACTAATTCCGCTTAGGATTTCAGTATTAATGCCGTCGCTCATGCCAATCTGCACGGAGTGAGCGCGGAACACGTTGCCCTCGCGAGTCCATACCTTGTTCTTGCCCTTGCAGTCGATAATCTTTGCTCCAGGGATAAGATCCTTAGTAGGAGTAAAACGCAGCGCCTTTGTCGGCACACTTACCACATTCTGTCTCTCGGCAGTAAAGATAGTTACGTTAGCCGTAAGACCCGGTTTCAGTTTCAGTTCGCTGTTTGGAGCCGAGATAACCACCTCGTAGGTAACCACATTATTCGTTGTGGTAGCCTCCTGGCGCACCTGCTTCACAACGCCCTCGAACGTGTCGTCGGGATAAGCATCAACGGTGAAAGTAACCCTTTCTCCCTCCTTCACGTCGCCGATGTCAGCCTCGTCCACGTCAGCCACCACCTGCATGTCCTTCAGGTCCTTGGCGATGGTGAAGAGTTCCGGAGTAGCATAGCTTGCAGCCACGGTCTGACCCTCCTCCACGGATTTAGAAATCACGATACCGTCGATAGGCGAGGTGATGATAGCATAGTTCAGGTTCGTCTGAGCCTTCTGCACCATCTCTCTTGACGATGCCACACTTTCCTTAGCTTTTTCATAGTTCAGTTTAGCCGAGTCGTATTCGTCGGCGCTCACGAGTCCCTTGCGGTAGAGCGTGGCGTAGCGTTTAAAGTTAGCCGACTCATAGTTCAGCGTGCTCTGCGCACTGGCGAGATTCGCCTTCGCCGTGTTCAGTTCGCTGATAAGGTTCGTCTTGTCGAGCTCTGCGATAATCTGTCCCTTTTTCACGGGCGTGTTGTAGTCCACGTAGAGCTTAGAGATAATACCCGACACCTGCGTACCTACCGTAACCGACGTAACCGGTTCCACGCTGCCCGTAGCCGTCACGCTGTTCTTGATGTTGGCAGGCTGCACCTTGGCGGTGTCAAACGTAATCTGCTGTTCTTTCTTTCCTCCGGAGAGAAGCCATGAGGCAATGGCAACAACTGCCACGATGCCTGCTCCAATCCATATTTTGCTTGGCTTTTTCATATTGTTGTTGTTTTTTTTTGTTGTTTTAATGGGAGTTCTGGGAGTTCTGGGAGAGCTCGGAGTAATGAGACTAATAGAACTAATAAGACTAATAAGACTAATAGATCATTTTGCAGAACTTTCAGCTCTCAGTGTAATCCAGTTCCCTCCCTTCGGGAGGGTCAGGGTGGGTTTTTTATAGTGTTTCTCCTTCCCTCCCTTCGGGAGGGCCAGGGTGGGTTTTTTATAGTCTTTCTCCTTCCCTCCCTTCGGGAGGGTCAGGGTGGGTTTTTATCCCTCCCTTCGGGAGGGCAAGGGTGGTTTTTATTCCCCATACATTTTCAGCATTTCCTTCGCGAGGATAGTCATGTATTTGCTTTGGAGCATATCCTGCTGAGCTTTAAGCAGATTCTGCTTACTGTTCATCAGTTCGATGATGTTCTTCAGTCCCATTCTGAACTGCTCGCTCATCAGTTCATAGCTCGTTTCGGCACTCTCCACGTTAGCCTTGGCAGCAATAAACTTCTGCTGGTTGTTGTTGGCGTCAATCCAGTAGCCCTCCACAGAGTTCCAGATCTGCTTCTTCTTGTCCTCCAGGTCGAGCAGGGCATTCTCCCTTTGAATCTTAGCCTTCGCCACAGCCGTCTTCGTCTGCCTCTGGTCGTAGATAGGCACGCTCACCGTAGCCCCCAGGGCAACGTCGAAGTTCGTCTTCATCTGATTCCCCCACGAGTTGTCGTTCATCGACGAAGTACTCGTCATGGCACTTCCCGAGAGACTCACCGTAGGCATCCATCCAGCCTTGGCGATGGCGATGTTCACGTTGCTCTGCTTTATGCCCAGCTGACTGTAAACAATCTCCGGACGGTTCGTAACGGCATTCTCGTAAACAGCCGTGAGAGCCGGAACCATAGCCGTAGCCTCCTCGTCGGAAGCCTCGCCGGCAGCAACGTCAAACTCTCCTTCGCCCGTAATCTCGAGCAGCTGCTTCAGTTGCGACTTGTATTTTGCCAGATTGCTCTCGGTCTCCACGATGCCGTATTTGTCCGTCGCCGTCTGTGCCTGCAGCTGAGCCAGGTCTGCCTTCGACATTTTTCCAACCTTAACCATCTCCTTGCCGCGGTTCTCATTTGCAAGACTCGCCTCATACGAGTATTTGTTAACCTTGATAGCCTCCGCCGTATATAGAATCTGCACGTAGAGCTGCGTAATCTGCTCCTCAATGGTCTTGGCCGTAACGGCAGAATCTGCCACCGCCTGCTCCTCCACGAGCTTGTTCAACTTTAGCGTATTGTGGTTCTTGTTGCCGTTCCACACGGTCCAGTTGGCGTTCACGCCGTAAGTGCCGTTATACGACAGCTTGTCGACGCTCCTCTGCACCGTACCGTTGCTCACCATACCCGTCGACTCGTTAGGCCACGGGCGGAACCCCATCGACTGCGTAGTAGAAGCCGAGAGCGAAGGTAGCAGCTGCGCTTTAGCCTGTTTCACGTCCTCAGTAGCCGAGAGCTTCGAGAGCGTCTTCTTTTTCAGTGAGATATTGTTAGCCACGGCATAGTCGATACATTCCTTCAGCGTCCACTGATGTGGCGTCTGCGCCGAAACGGCAACCGATATGCTTGCCAATGCAATAGAAAAAAACAATTTATTCATTTCGTAAAATATTGATTTCCTTAAATAAAAAATTCACGCTCGTCAAATTTGAAAGAATACTTTCATTTTTCGCTGCAAATATACTTGTTTTGTCGATATTCTTGCAAGTAAAATAGACGTTTTCCTTATGTTAATAGAATAAATCCGTCTATTCTTATATATGAGCAGATGGCTTTAACATTATTTTTCAGGAAACTGTAATCCGCGTTTCTATTGCCTTTCTCCTGTTTTTGGCGGAATTTGTCGAATGATTCAAATGGTAGTTTAATTGTCATGAGGCATTTTGTTTTGATTATTTTTGTCGTTGGTTAGTAGAAACCTGTTCCTTGTGGTCGCTATCTATTTCTATTTGCAAATATACTACTTTTTTTTCATATTTGCAAATATACTTCCTTTATTTTCATATTCCACGAATATGCAAAAAGTTAATTTTGTGTTTCCCCCCAAAAACACGCCGTGCCTGTTGA
>DCBP01000055.1 GCA_002314055.1 Prevotella sp. UBA1104 | reverse complement strand
AGCCAAGAAACGTGTCGGTATTATTGTCAATTTTAATGCTGATTGTATAAATGACGGTATAATCCGAAAAGTCAATGGCTTTTGAATATCTGCGTGATCTGTGTAATCTGTGGGAGACTTAAAATATCATCTACAGCTCTGTACACAAAATGCCGAGGCGATGGCGGTGAGAACGGTGATGACGAACTGGATTAGTGTTGACCATTTGGATTTATTCATAATTTAGTGGTTTTAAAGTTCAATAGTTTAAATTCTTACAATTCTGAAATTACTGATTTTTTCAGTCTTTTTCAATCTTTCAATTTTTCAATTTTTCAATCTTAAATTGGGTAGGATGAGCAAGTACCCGTGCATGGCAGATCATAATTCATAATGGATAATTCGTGATTAAGGAATTCATCATTATCTGTGGTGCCATCGGAATACCCCGGACTGCATCCTACCCAGCATTCATGCTATCTGTTACTCGCCAGACGGTTCGTCATTCTGATCGGAAGAATCCGGGGTCGTCTTCGACACACTGTCGATACATCTGACACTGGTGTCGAGGTTAGCGGAAATCAGTTCACCGGTAGCTCTGGCACGGAGCTTCAGTCCAGAGATGTTCTTGATGACGCTGAACTCCTCCTTTGAGTTGGCACCGCCCTTAACCTTCAGACCGATGGAGAAGATGGCGAGGTCGGGGTATTTTACGTTCTTGCCAAGTAGGAGCAGCTCCTTGGTACAGCTGACGGCATCGGTGAGGATTCCCTTGATGGCACCTTTCGAGAATGGGGTGTTGTGGTGAGCCATGTGTTCGGCGAGTTCATCAAGCCCGATAGTCTCCTCTGAGACTACGCGTGGATACCATTTCTTGTAGCAACTTTCGTTAGTAGAATTTTGGTTCTGATAAAGAGAAACTTTAATCATGTTGTTGTGTGTTAAGGGGTTAATAATGAATGTTTCTTTTGGCAGCGCTTACCATATGTGGTTCTTCTGAATCACGATGCAAAGATACGACATCGGGGACGGGCAATTGGCACTTTCATGCATCTGTGTGGACTTTCTTGCATTTATTGATGCTTTTTCTTGTCTCCCACGGATTAATTAGTCTTCCATGGTTGGCCTCCCACAGATTAATTATTCTCCCACAGATTACACGGATGAACACGGATTTTTTTTGAACACGAATTACACGAATCGCACGAATAACACGAATATTTTAAGTCTCCCACAGATTACACGGATTAACACAGATCTTGTTGTGAAGGTGGAAAAAATCCGTGAGATCCGTGAGATCCGTGTGAGAAAATAAATATTTGTATGGAAGAAAAATAATCTGTGAAAATCTGTGAGATTTGTGGGAGAAAAAAATAATCGGAGGGAGAGAGTTATGGTTCTCCGAGGTAATCGAAGATGGCACAGACCTGACGGCTGGTGAAAAACTTGCTGTGGCGGTAGTAGCCGGTGGCACTCAACTCTTTATGGAGAGAAGCATTACGGTTGATCCAACGCATTAGATGACAAGTTGCGGTGCGAGGGTCGCTGTCGGGAAAGTAGAGCATGGCAAGCTCTTGTTTGCTGTAACTACGGATTTTCATAATGATTTCGTTTGATGATGAATATTTCTTTGGCACACGGATCTCACGGATTTCACGGATTCTGTTTCTAACGATGTTACTTTCGACATGTATCTAAGCTATTTAGACCTCCTAACCAAGCCATTTATGGTGGCTAACCAAGCTGTTTGCGATGCCTTATCGCCATCCGTGAAATCCGTGTTATCCGTGTGGGAATGTTTGTGACAGATGACAGACATGACAGTCATTTTCTATAATTATTAATATTCTATTTTTAATTATAATTTAAATATTATGTTTTCCTGCCTGCGCGTGAGGGATTTTAAGAAAACAGGTGTCACAAGTGTCATCTGTCACTCGCTGCTGTGCCATTTAGAAAGGCAAGTCGTCCGTCGTATCTGGCTGAGCGTCAGCCGAGAGACGGTGTTGGTACGCCTTGATTTCCTCCGCCGTGCGGCAGACTACGATAAAGCCACGGCTGCTGTTGGTGCGCACTCGCTTGAAGCCCAGGTCGCTGAATGCTCTGCCCACATTGACGGCACTGAGCTTCTGGCTGATGCCGTTGCTGATGATTTGCAGGGCACGTGCCACGGACATGAACTCGCCCAGTTCTGTGTCGGTAGGCTTGCGGAAATACAGGTCCACCAACTCGTGTTCGAGACGTGGTGTCTCAAACTGCTTGTTGTGACGGTTCAACTCCTGGATTTCTTCCTTCGCAAACCAGTATTGGAAGCCGCTCTTGTAGAGGGCAAGGGCTTGGCTGTAGATGCCTTCGTAGTGGAAAGGATGGTCTCTTGGGGAGACGATGCTCTCCACCTCGAACGGAAGCCAACGACGGTTGCCTGTGGGGTCAGAGAGGAACTGGGTGTTGTTGCCTGTTCCACAGAACGATGCGATATGTTTGCGGTGCTCATGATAATGGGCGTATGCCGCTCGTTCGTCGATGCTCGGCATGGTGACGGCTGCCTTCAACTGGTTCAGTTCGGCAGGACGCATGGTGTCCAACTCCTCGCAGCAGACGAGGGCGTACTGGGCAAGGGTGAGGAGGTCATCCTTCGACATGCGGTTGGCATTGGTCTTGGTATAGAAGTATTGCTTCAGTTCGGGTGGAAGGAGATAGTTAAACCACGTGGTCTTGAAGGATCCCTGTTCGCCGATGAGCACGAGGATGACATTGTTCACCACGTCGTCGCTGAGCCAAGAAGTCACCATCGCCACAAGCCACTTCTTCAAATAATGATACCACAGAATTTGCTCCTGCTCGCCGCCCTTCACACGGACGGTAGCGGCAAGCTCACGGATATAATCTCGTTCTCCCACTGATGGATATTTATTTTCTCCCACGGATTCCACAGATTTACACAGATTATTCAAGTACTCTGTGAAAGGGTTGAAAATTGTGACATAATCAGACTCTATGATACTGTATAAGTCTTGCTTATTGACTCTCGTCACTTCCGACATCTTAGACCACAGAGAATTTACTTTGCGGTCGTTGATGGGAAGCCAAACTCCCTCATCCGTGAGATCCGTGGAATCCGTGTGAGACAAATATTCCACACGAGAAGTTATTTCGTTAAATCTCAGTGAGACATGACCATCCAGAAACGATTTGATTTCCTCGACCGAAGCGGTTTTGCTGTCGCCTCTGCCTCCACCACCTCCTCCACCTTTTCCGTGTGGAGAGGCGTTGTCGAAGCAGGAGTTGATGACTTGCTCCGTGTCAGGATAGTCATTTCCGAACTTTTGCATCGCCCATTTGATGGCGATTTTTCGGGAGAACCGACGTTCGGCGAGACGGTAGCCCACTCGCATCACATATTCGTTATGACTTCCACTCTGAAACTTGATATTGGCTTTCGCCAATTGGGGCGCAATGAGAGTGTCGAAGTAAGTCTGTATGCGCTGCATCTGCTTGTCCTCCTTGCTCTGCTTGGCATGGACGGCAGCAGCGGTGGAGATTTCTTCCGCCGTGAAAGGCACGACTTCGGATTCAGGGCGAAGGAACACTTCGGGGTCGTGGGCAAGACCGCTCAATCTTGTCAAGTTCTTGCACTGCATATCCGCCTTCACTCCGAGCAACTTCTCGTAGTAGGCGTTGCCGGCATAGAAGGCTTGCTGATAGTATGCGCTCACGGATTGAAAATCTATGACTCTCGCAGAAGGATATTTATTTTCTCCCACAGATTGCACAGATGTACACAGATTTTGCTGTTGCGAGGCAACAGCCCTGAGTTGTCCAGTAGTTTCGTCAGAAACTTTATCTGTGCCAATCTGTGTAATCTGTGGGAGACCTTCATACTTGAAGATGATACGCAGACCGTTGCCACTGATGGTGGTATAGCACATCAGCGTATGCGGGTCAGCAATAATCTTCGCCTTAAACTCACGAAGTGCTTGGGAATAATCCGTGCCATCTGTGTGATCTGTGGGAGAAATATGGTCGAAGTCTACCAGCGAGAGTCCCGTCAGTCCCGTGACGTTCTCCTTGCCCTTACCGCCCTCGAAGAGGCACGCCACGGCAAAGAGCGGACACTCGCTCTTGAAAGTCTTGCTGCCCGTCTGGCGATACGACAGGGTGAAGGCAGCCAACTTTTGGTCATTGCGCATGAGATTGGCGATACCGTCAAGTGAACCGACAGAGGGCTGCTTGCAGGTCATGTTTTGAAAAATGCTTACGTTCATATAGTTATTCATTTGATAGTTAATAATCATCGGAATTTATACGGAACTCAAACGGATGATTGTGACGTTTCAATTCCATTTAGATTCTGCAGATTGAATAATTCTCGGTGACGAAAGTACGGAAAATCTAACGAAACGCATTTCCCATATATGGGAAATATCGGGACGTAGTTTTATTACAATTCAAACATTTTAAGATTTATTTTATGTTTAACAACAAATTTGAGGCTGACAACAGTCTTTTTGGAGCAGTTTTGAAGAATGTCTTGGATGCTCATGGTATCAAGGTTGGCGATTTCCTTGCCGAGTGCATGGTACAGAACCAGCGAGTAATTAAAATTAAAAAGGTATAGGCGATTTTAGCCTAAGTACCTATGTGAGAGTGGTCTCCGCTCTGCGAGAGTTTATCTTTGATGAGGATGAATTCAAGCGTGTGAAGCAGACGCTGATGGAGGCAGCTTTCAACGATGGATATATATTGCAAAAGCGAGAATGAAAAATCAAGATATAACAACAGAACGTCATGCTCCGGGACGGGTGTCCCGGGGCGTGAAAATTAAGAGGGCATTATGGAACATCACCAGTGCGGTGTTGTTCCGCCCTTTCATAACACCTGTGTTCCGCAAGTGGCGCATCCTTGTGTTGCGGATGTTTGGGGCACAGATAGCGTGGGATGCTAATGTGTATGCCTCGGTGAAGATTTGGGCACCGTGGATGCTGCGGATGGGACACGGGGCATGTCTCGGACCTGATGTAATCTGCTATAATCAGGACATAGTGGTGCTGGAGGATGATGCCATCGTATCGCAGTATTCATATCTTTGTACGGCAGGACATGACATCAACCATGCCAATACTGCCGACAGCGGTCTCATTACGTCTCCTATTGTATTGCGCCGTGGGGCGTGGATCGGTAGCCGTGCGTTCATCGGCATGGGAGTGGAGATTGGTGAGAATGCCGTGGTTGGTGCCACGGCGTCGGTATACAAGAATGTTGAACCTTGGACTGTCGTGGGGGGCAATCCTGCGAAGGTTATTAAGAAGAGAGAATTGAAAAATGAATAAGATTTATGATTTAGAGGGGAGAAACAAGGCGATAGTGCTGTTCAAGTTTTTTGCAGCTTTACTAATTACCTATTCGCATATGGGACTGTTATTCCCTAAATTTGGTGGTTTGGTGACTGGTGGTGCGATTGGTGACGGACTGTTTTTCTTCTGTTCGGGTTTTACGCTGTTTCTTGGTAGGGACGGCGGTTTCTTGAACTGGTATAAGCGTAGGGTAAGCCGCATTTATCCTTCCATCATCATGTGGGCCTTGCTGTCGGCTATGGTGTTCGGTTGGACATGGTATGTGACGGACTTGATAACCACTCCCAAGTATTGGTTTATCCCTTGCATAATGGTGTATTATGCCATATTCTATGTAATTCGCAGGTATCTGATGAAGTATATGAAGGCGGTGTTTGTTGGTTCTTTGTTGATAATAACCGCGTTGAGTTTCTTTGTTCTTGATATGGAGCGGTCTGTGATGTATGCGCAGGTCTCGTTCATGAGGATATATTATTTTATGTTCATGCTCTTGGGTGCAATAACTGCCCTCGACCTTCGCAAGCCCGATAATGAAATGATATTTGGCGGATTGCGTAGAATGTGCGTTGGGGGGGGGTAAAAATAAAGGGAAATTAGGAGTTATGAGAGAGGAATTGAACGTTTCGCGTTCTTTTTCTTTGTTTTGTATCTCCATTATTTTGTATTATGCCTGCATGGCAGCATACAAGCTCGGTCCTTTGTACTGTCATTTTCAAATGGTTTCTCTAATACCATTGCTGTTAGCGATATACTTCTTCTTCATATTCTGTAGTTGTGAGAAGATGATAAAAGTGTTCGACAAGGCGTTATTTGGAAACGTGGTGTATTTCATTTCTTCCTTAACATTAGAGATTTATCTCGTGCAGTATGCCTTGTTTACAGACAGGATGAATTTCATGTTTCCACTTAATATTCCAGTGATGTATCTAATGATATTTGGTGTTGCGTATGTGCTGAAAGTACTTGCACAAGGTTTCTCCCAAATCTTTGGCAAGGAAGATATGGTGGTAAAGAAACTGTTTAAAGTATAATTCGTCTTATTGCTTATTTTAGCGTTTTAAAATTGATGGACTCTTGTATTGACAAGGTGGAGAATGCTCTGCTGGAGATATTGAGGAGAGAGGTAACGGGGCAGGACGGGACGGAGAAGATGGAATTGTCTGTTGCCGGACTGAATGCCGTTATGCGCCTCGCCAGAGAACATGCCGTTACAGGACTGGTGGCTAATGCCGCAATGAGGAACCGGATTGTGATTGCCGGAGGTGTGGCGGAAGGCAGAGGGGTGGCTGTGATGAGGCTTATGCAGCAGACCATGGCGCACAGACAGAACCAGCGTAGGTTTGAGGATGCCGTGGGGCGCTTCGCCCGACTGATGAAGGAGAACGGCATCGCCTATGTGGTGTTCAAGGGACTGGCTGTGGCGAGATATTATCCCGAACCGTTTGTAAGGACGATGGGCGACGTGGACTTCTATGTTCCGCAGAGGGATTTCCTGCGGGCGGTGGAGGTGATAGAGCGTGGGCTGCATGTGGTGATGGACAAGGAGGATGTTGACAAACACTACAGTTTTGACTGGCAGGGCATCCGCTTCGAAATGCACTATCAGATAGAGACCTTCGGCAGCCATCGACATCAGCTCTGCTTCGACAGGATGATAGATGAGGCTATGACGGAGCATACGGATTCGTTCACGGTATGCGACTCCGACGGCAATGAAACCGAGGTCAGCGTATTGCCGCCGACAGAAGATCTAATCGTGGTTTTTAAGCATTGGTTTAACCATCTGCTCGTGGAGGGTGTTGGCTTGCGCCAGACCCTGGACCTGGCAGTGCTCCTGACTTCTTATAGGGACAAGATCAATGTGGCACGGCTGATGACCACCCTGGACGGCATCGGCTATATGAAAGCATTCCGAGCCATGCTCGCTATGATGATGCGGTATCTTGGATTGGACTGGTTTGACAACTTCTTTGTATATAACCGTTGCGACAAACGGTATGCCGACAAGCTCATGGCTGCCGTCATGGAGAGTGGAAACTTCGGCAGAAAGGCTTACAGAAACCATACGGAAGGGAAAAAGAAAAGCATGGAGACTGCCACAAGAGCGTTGCGCCATTGCGTAAAGTTCTTCTGGCTGGCTCCAAAAGATATAATTTGCTTGATACCACGAAGAATAGGTATCACGCTGAAACAGAAATTCTAATGTCGTTTTCCTGCAACTCGGGAAAACAAAATAAAGATATAACTTTTATGGGAAATACAATAGCTGCTATCATCCTGACAAAGGATGAGGAGAAGCATATAGAGCGGTGCATAAGGTCGCTGCAGGGAGTATGTGAGGAGGTGTTCGTGATTGACTGCTACAGCAAGGACAACACGAAAGCGATTGCCGAATCATTAGGTGCCAAGGTGTATGAGCATCAGTGGAAAAACTATGCCACGCAGTTTAATTGGGGATTACACTATTGTCCGATAACTGCCGACTGGGTATGGCGTATTGATACTGACGAGTTTTTGGACAAAGGTCTTGGACAAAACGTAAAGAAGGCTATAAGCGAGTGTGGAGACGACGTGAACGGTATTTATGTTCGTAAGCGTATCGACTTCATGGGTCATCCGCTGATGCACGGAGGATGGTATCCGAGCTATCATTTGAAGGTATGGCGCAGAGGTCACGGCGAGTGTGAGAACCGCTGGATGGACGAGCATGTCCGCATCTTTGACGGACGTGCCGTCACCGTAGAGCAAGGCGACCAGGTAGATGCTAATCTCAACAATCTGACATGGTGGATGGACAAGCACAACGGCTATGCCACGCGAGAGATGGCAGACATGCTGATGATGGAATATGGACTGGATGCGTCGGCACAGGAAGTAGTGCCGAAGTTCTTCGGAACAGAGGAACAGCGCAAGCGCTGGCTGAAGGTGAAATACATCAAGGCACCGCTATTTATGCGCCCGTTCATCAATTTCATGATCCGTTATGTGTTGAAGGCTGGTTTCCTCGACGGCAAGGAGGGTTTCATCTGGCATTTCCTCCAGGGCTTCTCCTACCGCTTCCTTGTGGATGCCAAGATTTTCGAACTGAAGAAACGCTTCGGATTTGACAAGGAAAAGATAAAGGAATATCTCATAGATACTTATATTAAATAAGCAGACAACTATATGAAAGTTTCGATTATAACATCAAGTTACAACCGTGAGAAGACTATACGCGGTTGTATAGAGAGTGTGTTGGCGCAAGACTATCCTGATATTGAGTACATAGTTGTTGATGGAGCTTCTACCGATGGCTCGCTCTCAATCATTAATGAATACAAAGATAAAATCAGTAAAATTATATCTGAGCCAGACTACGGCATGTATGAGGCAATCAATAAGGGCATACGTGCTGCAACAGGCGATATAATTGGCTTGGTACATTCAGATGATTTTCTGTATTCTTCTCATACTATATCCAATATCGTAAAACGGTTTGAGGAAACTCATGCCGATTTCTTGTATGGCGACGGATTGTTTGTGAATTCCGAAAACACGGACAAGGTGGTTCGCAATTGGATTGGTGGTGACTACCGCCTGTGGAAGGTGCGTCATGGTTGGTTGCCTTTGCATCCTACTTGCTACATCAAGCGCAGTGTGATCGAGAAAAAGGGACTTTACAATGAGAGCTACAAGATTGCCGCCGACTCGGATTTCCTATTCCGCTATCTGCTTGGCGGAGAATTGAGCGTGACATATCTTCACGAGTATATTGTGCGTATGCGCATGGGGGGACTGAGCACCGATAGCAAAAAGCGTAAGCAAATGTGGAAGGAAGACATCAGAATGTACCAGTCGCACGGCATGAATCCGACATTGACAAAATTGGAGAAGATGATGTGGAAAGTGCCGCAGTTTATCGGTGCGAAATTCAAATAACACATTCTATGGACAAACGACTAAACAATGTGAAAGAGTGGTTGCAATACATTGGTATCGTATGTATTGCTTTGTTTTCGGGCTTGTTCTTGGTTATCAAGATGGCGATAACTGAGGCAAAGGAAGAGACAAGGGATATTGAGAGGGCGAGTAAGTTGAATAAATAACAAAAAAGTTATGACACATCTTTGTTACGTATATATTGAGTCTTACAAACGACTACAGCAAGTTGGTGTTGTTATAGACACTCATTACCAGTTTAAACTTAACCTCCAAGAGAGATATTTGAAGATTGGAAGAAAAACCTCTATTTCCAAGAATTTTTGGGGCAACGGAATCTATTCTTTGTCTGCCATCGTTGGTGAAAACGGTGTTGGTAAGAGTACTATTTTGAGATTCATTCTTGATGCGGTTGTTGAAGGAGCCACAGACCAAGATTTACAAGGGTGTATTGTGTTCGAAAGAGGCGGGACTTTGTACAAATGTACACACAATTGTGATTTGAATGTCGTTGGAGATGAGGATGTCAATATCGTTGAAACAGGGCGAGAAAGTATTAATACATTTTTCTATAGTGGACATTTTTCAGCCTTGTTTGACTACAATGATGTGAGAACTGTTGAATTGACAGGAATGTATAATGCAACGGATAGTTTCAGGCTTGTTAAAGACTTGCAGGATTATTCAAATGTTGATACCATGCACTTGTCAAACAATCTCCAATCTCATTTGTTTGCGTTTCAAGCCCAAAACAATTATCGAATTTGTTATTTGTTGAGCCAACAGCATGTCAGAGAGTGTTTGGACGACCTTAATTTTCCTAAGTACATAATTGTCAGTGCCAACACCTCTGGATTAAAAGCTATAGAAGTAAACTATGCTGGGAAATTTAATGGTTATCAGATACCAAACTTTAACCCACATTGCAGCCGCC
>DCBP01000049.1:17152-36694 GCA_002314055.1 Prevotella sp. UBA1104 | reverse complement strand
GTAAGGATATTGTTTTTGCAGACTTCAGCTTACAAATTGGTGCTTATTCTTCGTCGATATCGTCCCAAAGACTTTTGTCGTCATAGAATTTTGCCCGTGCAACGCTTGCATCCTCGCGTACCTCGTTTTTTTCAAGTTTGTAACGTCCACTTCCTGAGATTATTGTCGGGCTTTCGGTTTGTATTACTGTCACTTCTGGCGATGTATATAATTTTCCCATGTTATTCCTTAATTGTTTTTTTTCCGTTGATGATGTAAATTCCCTTGTTAAGCTTGTCGTATGCAGTACCAGCAAATTTACCTGTTATTTCATATATTTTGTCGGTATGCAGACTTTTCACTTTTGGAGAAGACAATCCGTCTGTCGTGTCCGAGAAGGATATCTTAGCACTGCTTGTTCCGTTTTCTATTCTGAAGAAGGCTCTTAGTCCTTTCATCTTTTGACTGCCTTCTGACGGTATCGTCAGCTTATTCTTTGCGTTTATGAACATTTCCGTTCCGTCTTCCTTCAGCTGGCACGGAGCGTATGTGCCGCAAAATGAAAGTCCATTTTTTGTTATTGTCTGGGCTTCCGCCTCGCTTCTGAAGTCAACAAGATTGAATGTCGGATTTTTCGTTTCTTTTTCCGGCCATACCAAATAAGGTACACCGGCTTCCAGATTGCCGGCAAGAGGTTTGAAAATCATGGCACCATTCTCAATTTTTGTATAGGCATAAACCTTTGTCGCATTACCGAACACCTCGTGTATCTTATCTTGTGTGATATTGAACGGCATACACCATGTGTTCCAACTGTCGTTATAGAATGTGCGTTCCAATGATACATTCGCAGTTCCAATATATCCGGATATTACATCATCGATGTTTTCGTCTGTCTCTGTTAGAGTGGGAGTTGAGATTTTGCGGTAAAGAAAAATGTCATTGTTATTGTTGCTTAAAAAATAGTTAAAAGTAGCTATTTTACTTGATTTCACATAGCATCTTATATTGTTGCTTTTTAAACCGTTAAAAAATATAGTTGCAGTATGGTTTATGGGATTTATTGTTATGTTTAGTTTGTTGTTTACGTCTAATGAAGAACTGAGTTTTATTCTGTTATAATTTGCATCCCCATACAGGTATTTGCCTTCTTGGTCTTTAAAAACGTAATAGTCTTTATTTTGTTTTTTATAATATGTCAAGATATTCATTTTATCTATAGGAGAAAATGACTCATCAGTATTTGTTGCCGCCAAAACTGAATAGTATGTGGTTGTGTATTCTGTACTCATTACAAAATATGGCTTATCATTCTCTGTTGCTTTCGTGTTTTCTCCCACGATAATCACCTTATCTCCGTTGTGCAAGTCATCCTTGCTTGTTACGAGATAATACCGGTCAGTATTTGTTGTACTGACGTCATTGTTCCCTTCTTGTGCGTTACCATAGCATATTGATGCAATTATGGCAAGCATTAGTGTCAATTGTCTCTTCATTTATTATTGTTTGTTTGATAGTCCCTTACGATTATGTTTTCTTTTCAAAGATGTTACCTTTATCTTTGATTGTGTGTGGTGCTTTATTTTGCAAAAATATAACAAAATGTTTAAAGTAACTAAAATCTGAAGGAAAAAATAAATAAATTTACAACTATGTGTAGTTGTTTCTGTTTCTTATTATGAATAATAACTTCTTTACCTTATTAATATATGTTCAAAATTAATATATATATATATTCAAATTAAGCGTGTGATATGGCATTTTTGCATCATATTTTGTGTCGCGAGATATCGTACCTGTTATTTTTTTGAGGGGATATCCGGGATAAGAGGTGATGTCTTACCGTGATACAGGTGTTGTGGCGGTTTCTTTCTAAGGCAAATGCCATGCTCATGGTATTGCCCACGCTGTGGGCATCGAAGTCTCTTAGCGTGGGCAATGATGCCCGAGGGCGTGGGCAATGGTTGCCCAAATCTTGAGCATGTAAATGGGCAATGTACTTAAGGTTCCGTTTTGTGGCGTATAAGTATCGCCCTGATGATACTTTGATGATACTTTAATGATATTTTATGATACTTTTCATGATACTTAACGTGAAATAAGCGGGGAAAGTATCATTCTTATAAGTTGCATATTGATAATGAGTTATATGCAAAATTAAGCACAAGAATGATACTTTGATACTTTTTTGAAAAAAATAAATATATGTGGGCAAATGAAAATGTTTCAAACTGTGTATTGTCGGGAATATCAAAAACGACAATAAGAGAATTATATGTTCTGAAATTGCTTTATATATGACATTTAAACTTTTTTTGTTACATAATTTTGGATGTGTGTAATAAAAGATTTAACTTTGCATCTTAACGGCATGAGGTGTATTGTAGTTATATGTGCCGGCTAAAATTAACGAAAAAAGAATAGATTATGAATAGTATTAAGATTGCAACTCTTGGTTTGTGTGCGGCAGCAGTAGTAAGCTGTGGAAACAATACAGGTAATGGAGCCCTTATAGGAGCAGGTGGCGGTGCCGTACTCGGTGCGATAATCGGTAAGATTGCCGGAAACACGGCAGTTGGAGCAGCCATCGGAACAGCAGTGGGAACAGGAGCCGGAGCACTTATCGGCAAGCATATGGATAAGGTAAAGGCCGAAGCTGAGGCTGAGTTGAACAATGCAAAAGTGGAAGAGGTGACAGATGTTAATGGTTTGAAGGCAGTGAAGATAACATTCGACAGCGGATTGTTGTTTAAGACAAGTTCTTCAGAACTCAGTTCGGCAAGCAAGACAAATCTTGACAACCTTGCAAAGCTGATGAAGAAATATTCTACGTGTGCAATTGATGCATACGGACATACTGATAACCAAGGCTGGAGAAACTCAACCGCAGAGCAGAGCGCACAGAAGAATCTGGAACTCTCGCAGCAGAGAGCACAGTCGGTAGTAGACTATCTCAAGGTAGCCGGAGTTGCAAACAGCCAGTTTAAGAATGTAGTGGGGAAGGGCAGTTCGGAGCCAGTGGCAGACAATAGTACCAAGGCAGGACAAGACCAGAATCGCCGTGTAGAGATTTACATGTATGCCAGCGAGCAGATGGTAAAAGAGGCTCAGCAAGGCAAGCTCAACTAATATCCCAGCAAAACAGAAATGAGAAAACTCGGTATTGTCGGGAAAGTATTCAAATGGGTGGTGGCAGCCTTCTTTGGCTCCACCATTCTTGTTGTGGTATTATATCGGTTCGTACCGGTATACTACACACCGCTGATGTTTATCCGTTGCTTTCAGCAGATGGGTGAGGGGGAGCCGATGAAGATGCACCACCACTGGGTGCCGATGGAGGAAATCTCTCCGCATATGCCAGTGGCAGTAATGGCAAGCGAAGACCAGCGTTTCCTGCTGCACCACGGTTTCGACTACAAGGCTATCGAGAAAGCAGCCATGCATAATCTTGAAGGAAAGAAGAAGCATGGAGCCAGTACTATAAGTCAGCAGACGGCAAAGAATGTATTTCTGTGGCCAGGTCGTTCGTGGGTGAGAAAAGGTTTTGAGGCATATTTCACGGTGCTCATAGAATTTATGTGGAGCAAACAGCGTATCATGGAGGTTTATCTAAACTCAATAGAAATGGGAGACGGCATATATGGAGTAGATGCCGTTGCGACAGACAATTTCTCTACCGATGCAGCAAATCTGTCGAGAGCCCAGTGTGCACTGATAGCCGCCACATTGCCAAATCCGCGAAAGTTCAGTTCGAAGGACCCAAGTGCTTATATGCGCAAGCGTCAGCGCCAGATAGAGCAGCAGATGAGATTTATCCCTTCATTCCCTCGTGAGGGCGAAGATATAAACCCGTCGACCTCTTCGGGCGGAGTGTATAGAAACTATAAGAAATAATTTCCTTTTCGATTTCCAGTTCTTTTCAGCTCTTACATTATTTAATAATATTATTATCGGAGTAAATAAGAACAGGAAGTCGGAAAACAGCATATCCCTATTGATGGAAAACAAGAATATGTCAGATTTCCTTGCAGGACTGAACGACAGTCAGCGGGCAGCCGTGGAATATTGCGACGGTCCGTCGCTCGTAATCGCCGGTGCCGGTTCGGGTAAGACCCGTGTGCTCACTTATAAAGTGGCATATCTGCTCATGCAGGGCATGAACCCATGGAATATATTAGCTTTGACATTTACCAACAAGGCTGCAAACGAGATGAAGGAGAGAATAAACAATATCGTGGGCGGAGACCATGCAAGAAGCATTTATATGGGAACCTTCCATAGTATCTTCTCCAGAATACTGCGGTCGGAAGCAAACAACATTGGCTATAATTCAAACTTCACCATATACGACGACAGCGACTCGAAGAGTCTCGTGAAAGCAATCATTAAGGAGATGGGACTTAACGACAAGGTCTACAAGCCGTCAACAGTAGCTTCAAGGATAAGCATGGCAAAAAACCATCTTCTTCTGCCAGAAGATTATGTTCTGGACCGTGCGTCTCAAACGCGAGATTTCGAGACGCACATGCCGGATATGTCGAAGATTTATGCCACATATTGTGAGCGCTGTAAAAGGGCAAATGCGATGGACTTCGACGATTTGCTTGTGAACATATATGTATTGTTCAATGAACATCCGGAAGTACTAAATAAATATGCCTCTAATTTTCAGTATATTTTAGTCGACGAGTATCAGGATACAAATGCCGTACAGCAGAAAATCGTATACCAACTGGCGAGCGTCAACCACAGGGTGTGTGCTGTTGGAGACGATGCCCAGAGTATCTATGCGTTCCGTGGAGCAAATATCGATAACATGTTGAGTTTCGAGAAGGTATTTACAGGAAGCAGGATATTCAAACTCGAGCAGAATTACCGAAGTACGCAGCGTATCGTAGAAGCAGCAAACAGTTTGATTCTCCATAACCAGTGGCAGATACGCAAGGATGTGTACAGCAAGAACAACGAGGGAGAGCGCATAAAGCTCAAAATGGCATACAGCGACAAAGAAGAGGCTGTAATAGTATGTAAAGACATACGAAACATTATGCAGAAAAGCGGTGGAGAGTATAGCGATTTTGCAATCCTGTATCGAACGAATGCTCAGAGCCGAACTTTTGAGGAAGCTCTGCGCAAGGCAAATATGCCGTATAGAATATACGGTGGTTTGAGCTTTTATCAGCGTAAGGAAATTAAAGACGTTATAGCATATTTCCGACTTGTTGCCAATCCTAACGACGAGGAAGCGTTGAAGAGAATAATAAATTATCCAACGCGAGGAATAGGAAATACAACCCTGACGAAAATCATTGATACCGCCACGGCTAATGGCGTGAGTCTGTGGACTGTACTCTCCTCGCCGGAAAGAAGTGGACTGAAGGTAAGTAAGGCGGTGCTCAATAAGCTTGAGGCTTTCCGGACGATGATCGCTGGCTTTGTAGATAGGCTAACAGAGGATGATGCCTATACCTTAGGCTACGACATAATAAAAACGAGCGGTATTGCTGCTGATTTATATGCCGACAAAGAGCTGGAGAGCGTGGCAAGACAAGAGAACCTTGAGGAGTTTCTCAATGGAATGCAGGATTTTGTAGAGGGCAGAAAAGAAGACGCTTCGTTGTCGAAAAGTATATACCTTACGGATTTCTTGCAGGAGGTGTCGCTGCTTACAGACATCGAGAGTAAGCAGGATGACGAAACGAAAAAGGTGAACCTGATGACTATACATAGTGCAAAGGGACTTGAATTTCCGCATGTCTTCATCGTCGGACTGGAGGAGAATATCTTTCCAAGTCCAATGTCATGCGACTCCCAGCGCGCACTTGAAGAGGAGCGCCGACTGCTATATGTTGCCATAACGAGAGCCGAGCGTACATGCGAGCTGACATGTGCCAGAAACCGTTACCGTTACGGAAAAATGGAGTTTGATACACCAAGCCGTTTTATAAAAGATATAAAACCGTCGCTTATAGAAGTGAACAATCTCGCCGATGAGGCTTCGAGGATGGATAACCGTTTTGCTTCACTCGGAAACAAAGGTTTTGGTGGCAGAGAATATGGGAGTGGCGAATTCGGAAACAGAGGATACGGCAGCAGATATCAGAATTCAAATCCAGTGGCGAGTCAGTTTCGTGCTGATCCTAAACCGCGAGCCGTAGGTCATGTTGACGACAGTTATCATTTTCGGAAGGGCGACTATACAGAAGTCTTGGGTATCAGTAATCCGGCGACGAAAAGTTCCGGACGTATTTCTACACCGAAAAATCCGTCAACATCTCCCGTTGGCACAGTGAACGACAATGTAACAAACATTGGTGGCGTTGCTGTTGGAGCCACTGTAGAGCATACACGTTTCGGGGTAGGCACCGTGTTAAGACTTGAAGGCAGCGGAGAGAACGCCAAGGCAACGGTAGAATTCAAGAATGTCGGCACAAAACAGTTGCTGATGAAATTTGCAAGACTTAAAGTTATAAAGTAAATAATGGCAAGAAGATACAGAAAGAAAAGAATATTCGTCATACTACTTGTTTTTTGTCTTATCGTTTTCTTATCGGTAAGACAGTGTGTGTCTTGTTTGTCTTCAAGAGAGACCGACAAAAAACCTGCTCCCGTGAGCCATACCCATCTGAACGATACGCTAACAAACAGTATGTCGGATGCTCCCCAGCTTCAGGACATGGAGACCACGCTGAAGAGATATTTCGAGCGGTGGGAACTTAATGGAGCTCAGATTGCTATATCGCGTAATGATTCATTGCTTTACTGCAAGGGATTTGGCTGGGCCGACAAGGAGAAGGGTATTGCAATGGAACCGACACAAGTGATGCGTTTTGCCTCGGTGTCGAAACTGCTTACGGCAGTGGGAGTGATGAAACTGGTCGAAACTCATGTGCTGAGGCTTTCCGACCATGTTTTTGGTCCTAAGGGTATTCTCAACGATACGGCATATACAAATGTTATAAAGGATAAACGGTATTTCGACATAACATTGGAGCAATTGCTGCGCCATAAGGCAGGTTTCACCAATGGTGCTGGAGACCCTATGTTCTCAACCCGATATATCATGATGCAGAACCATCTGTCAACGCCGCCAAACCACGAGACCTTGATGCGTATCCTATTAAAACGCCGGTTGGGTTATACTCCGGGTACAGCGAAGCGGTATTCTAATGTAGGATATACGTTGCTGTCGATGATTATAGAGAAGAAGACAGGTTTGTCGTATGAGGACTATATGCGCAAATATGTTTTTGAGCCGGCAGGATGCTATGATTTCCATATTGCCGGCAACTACTATAAGGACCGCAGAAGAAATGAGGTGAAATACTATATGCATAAAGGGTCGGAGCCTGTATATGAATATAACAACAGTGGAAATAAAGTAGAGAAATGCTATGGTGAGAATGATATTCCGCGTCTTGCCGGTGCCGGTGCATGGTGTGGCTCGGCTGCAGAACTGTCGCGTTTCATTGCTTCGATAGATTTACTTCCGGGCATTCCTGATATTCTTAGCAGCGAATCGGTTGAGTTTATGACAAAGGAGATGCCAGACCATGATTTTTGTATCGGATGGAATTTCTGTCCTAAGGGTAAGCCTTGGATTAGAACTGGGTCTTTATCTGGAACGAGTGCTCTTGTTCTGCGTTATCCTGATGGTGAGTGCTGGATTCTGATAACAAACACGAGTACGTGGAAAGGACACGGATTCTCAAACGACACGATGCGCTTGTTTGAGAAACTACGTCAAAAATATAGTGGTAAGATGCCGAAGCGAAATTTGTTCTTCAAATAGGAATTTGGATATAATAAATGCCGGAACATTGTTCCGGCATTTATTATATTAATATGTATGCGTACTTATTTAATAAGCAAAGAGCGGATACTGCTTCATCGTTTCGTTAACGCGTTTGCGTACAGAAGCGATAACTTCTTCGTTCTCCGGGTCGTTGAGCACTTCTTCAATAAGTTCAGCGATAAGTACCATCAAGTCTTCCTTAGCACCGCGTGTGGTGATGGCAGGAGTTCCGAGGCGGATTCCGGAAGTCTGGAAAGCGCTGCGTGTATCAAAAGGCACCATATTCTTGTTTACCGTAATATCGGCAGCAACAAGAGCCTTCTCTGCCACCTTGCCTGTTAGTTCAGGGTATTTAGTGCGCAGGTCAACAAGCATGCTGTGGTTGTCAGTACCGCCGCTAACGATAGAGAAGCCACGTTTGATAAGTTCTTCGGCAAGTTTTGCTGCGTTTTTCTTCACCTGAAGAGCCCATTCCTTGAACTCAGGCTGAAGAGCCTCGTTGAAGGCAACAGCTTTGGCTGCGATGACATGCTCCAATGGTCCGCCCTGTTCGCCAGGGAACACAGCACTGTTGAGTAGCTGGCTCATCATCTTTATTTGTCCCTTAGGAGTTTTCTTACCCCATGGATTCTCAAAGTCCTTTCCCATGAGAATTATTCCTCCACGCGGACCGCGCAGGGTCTTGTGGGTTGTAGAAGTAACGATGTGAGCATATTTAACAGGATTGTCGAGTAGTCCGGCTGCAATAAGTCCTGCAGGATGAGCCATGTCGATCATGAGCAAAGCTCCAACCTTGTCGGCAATCTCGCGCATACGTTTATAATCCCATTCGCGGCTATAAGCAGAACCACCACCGATAATGAGTTTCGGCTTATGCTCGATGGCGAGACGTTCCATCTCGTCGTAGTCCACTCTTCCTGTCTCTTTGTTGAGATTATATCCAATCGGGTTGTAGAGAATACCTGAAGTGTTGACTGCCGAACCATGTGAGAGGTGACCTCCATGAGCAAGGTTAAGTCCCATGAAAGTGTCGCCAGGGTTAAGAACGGTGAGCAATACGGCTGCATTGGCCTGAGCTCCGGAATGTGGCTGTACATTTGCATACTCTGCTCCGAAAAGTTTCTTCACTCTCTCGATAGCCAGAGTTTCCACTTCGTCAACAACTTCGCATCCACCGTAGTAGCGTTTGCCTGGGTAGCCCTCGGCGTACTTGTTTGTTAGGCAAGAGCCCATAGCTTGCATAACTTCGTCGCTGACAAAGTTCTCAGATGCAATAAGTTCCATACCTTTCAGTTGGCGCTGGTGTTCTCTCTCGATAAGGTCGAAAATCGCTTGGTCTTTTTTCATTTTTTCTTTGATAAGGATTAAACGTATGTTATTATATTTGTAGAATAATGCTTCTCCTATACGAGTTTTACGTGGTTCATATCCTGCTCTTTGTCGCAGTAATGGCATCTTATGATACCATTAGCCTTGTCGATAACATGGAAGATAGTCTGCATCGGCTCGTTGTTGGTGATACATTTCGGGTTGTTGCATTTTACTATTCCGCAGAGTTTGTCGGGAGTAGTTACTGTTTTTTTCTCCACCACCTCATAGTCGCGAATAACGTTGAGTACCACGTTAGGTGCAACGACTGAGAGGCGTGATATTTCCTCATCGGTGAAGAATTTGTTTTCAATCTTTATGATACCCTTTTTGCCAAGTTTCTTTGAGGGATAGTTATATCCGATGGTAACAGGCTCGTCAAGAGTCTGCAGACCGAGCAGTGTAGCCACGGCATAAGCTTTCTCTGCTGGAATATGGTCGATTACGGTGCCGTTTTCGATTGCGGCAACGAGTCTTTCTTTCTTGCTCATTTTATGAATTACGATTAAAAGTTCAACCTATGATTGTCTTGTCAGCCTTTATGTCGTCGAGAGTATACCCCAGTACGTCGCAGATTATAGCCTCTCTTGCATAAAGTCCGTTTTGCGCTTGTTGTATGTAGTAAGCATGCGGATTCTCGTCAACGTCGTATGCTATCTCGTTAACTCTTGGCAGCGGGTGCATTATCTTCATGTTTTCGCGTGCTTTGCCGAGCATGTCGTTGCGGAGGATATAAACATTCTTCACTCTCTCATATTCCATAAGGTCAGAAAAGCGTTCTTTCTGTACTCTTGTCATGTATAGGATATCGGCTCCGGCGATAATGTCCTCATTGAAGTCTGTATGCTCAACGAATTTTATGCCGTGCTGTTTACAATACAACTTGTACTCGTCTGGCATGGCGAGTTCCTTTGGTGCGATAAAGTGGAATGTAGGATTGAAATGGCGCATTGCCATGATTAGGGAATGGACTGTACGTCCGTATTTAAGGTCGCCGACAAGGTAGATGTTCAGATTCTCAAGTGTTCCTTGTGTCTTGTATATGGAATAAAGGTCGAGCATACATTGTGACGGATGTTGGTGGGCACCGTCTCCGGCATTAATAATAGGTATCGGTGCTATTTCCGATGCATATTGCGCCGCACCCTCGATGTAGTGTCGCATGGCGATAACGTCAGCATAGTTTGACACCATCAGTATCGTGTCCTTCAGTGTTTCTCCTTTAGTGGCACTCGTCACTTTCGCATCGGAGAATCCTATAACTTTTGCGCCAAGCCTGTTTGCTGCAGTTTCAAAACTCAGTCGTGTTCTTGTAGAAGGTTCAAAGAAAAGTGTTGCCACCACTTTGCCTTTTAGAATCTCACGATTTGGGTGCATTTCGAACTCTTTTGCCATATTTATCAAGTATAGGATTTTCTCCTTCGACAAATCGGCAATTGTTACAAAATCATGTTTTTCCATATACCGTAGTTATGTTTTTATTAAATTCATCTGCGAAGGTACGGAATTTTTTTTATTTAAATCTGATGTTATGAGGAAAAGTAAAAAAATGTGTCGTTTTTTATAGATTACCTTACATGAGTTTAAGGAACAATATTGAATTGTCATGTTTTTTGTAGGTCGTTTTATGGCGTTAATAATAGATGTTGCCGAGACTCCTGTAAATGTTATTTTTCGTTTTTTGCAATAAAGGGCTTATATATCGAGAATTTTATCTAAATTTGCAAAGATAAAACGAAAGAAAGATAATGAGAAAAGCATTGATAAAATTCTTATGGGGCACATTTGCTACTGTGGTGTCGCTCGTTTTCGTCAGTTTTGTGGCGATATGGAATGGGTGGATTGGATATATGCCGGATATTGAAGATCTTCATAATCCTATCAGTCGTTATGCCTCGCAGGTATATTCTGCCGATGGTAAACTAATCGGCACATACAGTATGAACAGGGAAAACAGAATTCATGTGAGTTATGAAAATCTGTCACCTTATTTAATAAAGGCTCTTGTTGCAACAGAAGATGAGCGTTTTTATGAGCATTCCGGTATTGACTTTATAGCCCTTGGCAGAGCGATTGTCAAAAGAGGACTGCTTGGACAAGTTAGTGCCGGTGGTGGTTCTACAATAACGCAGCAGCTTGCAAAGCAATTATATTCTCATACGGCGGAGAGCACAACAGAGCGTCTTCTGCAGAAACCGATAGAGTGGGTCATTGCCATTAAGCTGGAACGTTATTATACAAAGGAAGAGATAATAACAATGTACCTTAATTATTTCGACTTTTTGCATAATGCCGTAGGTATAAAGAATGCTTCAAATGTTTATTTCAGCAAGGATCCGAAAAATCTGACACTTGATGAGGCTGCAACACTTGTAGGTCTGTGTAAAAATCCTTCATTCTTTAATCCTGTGAGATATCCCGAACGTTGCAGAGAACGCCGAAACGTTGTTCTCGGGCAAATGCTGAAAGCTGGATATATTTCTTCGGCAGAATATAATGCCAACGCAGCGCAGGAGCTGGTGCTGAATTTCCATCGTACAGACCATAAGGATGGTGTGGCGACATATTTCCGTGAGTTCCTGAGACAGTATATGATGGCTAAGAAACCGGAACTGAGCAAGTATCCAAGTTGGAACAGAGCTCAGTATTCTATAGATTCTGTAGCCTGGGAGACTGATCCTTTGTATGGATGGTGCAACAAAAATACAAAGAAAAACGGAGAGCCGTATAATGTTTATACCGATGGATTGAAGATATTTACTACTATCGATTCGCGTATGCAAAGGTATGCAGAAGAGGCTGTAAGACGGCATGTCGGTGGCTTCTTGCAACCTGAATTCACAAAGGAAAACCGGACAAAGACGAATGCTCCGTTTACAACGGCGCTTAAACCGCAAGAGGTGAAAGCAATCCTCGAACGTTCTATGCGCCAGAGTGACCGCTATAGGGTTATGCGTCAACAAGGGGCATCGGAAGAAGAAATAAGGGCGGCTTTCAACAAACCTACAGAAATGACTGTGTTTACCTATCATGGGGATATCGACACGGTAATGTCGCCGATGGATTCCATACGCTATGTAAAGTCTTTCTTACGTGCCGGTTTTATGAGTATGGACCCGAGGACGGGGGCAGTGAAGGCATATGTAGGCGGTATCGATTTTGATCATTTTAAGTATGATATGGTTACTCAAGGTCGCCGTCAGGTAGGATCAACTATAAAACCGTTCCTATATGCTCTGTCGATGGCAAATGGTATGTCGCCATGTGATAAGGTGCGTAATGCACCACGTAGATTTGGTGATTGGTGTCCAAGAAATAGTTCGCATGCGAGATACGGGCAGATGGTAACTTTGAAATGGGCATTGTCGATGTCTAACAACTGGGTATCGGCAGACCTTATGAGCAAGATAAATCCTCAAGACTTCTTGCGTATACTGCGCGACTTTGGCATAAACACATATGGCATATATCCGTCTATCGTGTTGTGTCTTGGTCCGAACGAGGCATCACTGTCAGAAATGGTCAGTGCATACACGACATTTGCCAATCATGGAATTCATACCTCGCCGATGTTTGTTTCAAAGATAGAGGATAGCGACGGTAATGTTATTACTAATTTTAAACCTCGTATGAATGAGGTTATAAGTGAAGACGGGGCATATAAGATGCTTGAGATGCTGATGGCTGTAATAGACCAAGGAACTGGCGGAAGAATAAGGTATAAGTTTAATCTTGACTGTCCGATGGGTGGAAAGACGGGTACGACAAACCGTAATGCAGATGCCTGGTTTATGGGATTCACGCCGTCGCTTGTCAGTGGGTGCTGGGTTGGCGGTGAAGACCGCGATATTCATTTTGATTCCATGCGTATGGGACAGGGCGCTACTATGGCGCTTCCTATATGGGCTTATTATATGAAGAGCGTCTTTGCTGACAAATCGCTTGGATATGATGCTGAGGAGAAATTCGATATCCCAGAGGACTTTAATCCTTGTGTGACTGATGACGGTTCTTCAGGAAAGTATAGTGTGGAGGATATATATGAATGATTTTTGAATGAAGAAAGAAAAATGACCATTTGTTTTGTTTAGGCAAAACGAAATAAAAAATGCGGATTCCCTTTTACTTGTTAGTAATGGTAATCCGCATTTTTCATTTTTCATTCTTCATTATTAACCGTAAGCTGCATTTCTTCTACGCAAGAAATTCCTGTATATTCCTGTATAGGCATTTCGCCACGCAAAGCTCCAAGAGCGTTAAAGGCAAGCGACTTCATTTCGTTCTCACCAGGGATAACAATTACAGGAGCAAGATAATCTATCTGTTCCTTTATTTTTTCTACGCAATATTTACTGTGGGCAATGCCACCGGTTAGGATTATTCCGTCCACCTGTCCCAACAGCGATACGTACATGGCACCTATTTGTTTTGCTATTGTATAGAGCATAGCTTCAATAAGAGTGTTGTATGGCTCGATGCCAGCCTCAGCCTTGCTGTCGATAGTAATCATGTCGTTGCAGCCGAGATAAGCCATGAGACCTCCTCTGCCGTGAATCATCTTCTTTATCTGTCGAATATCGTATTTACCGCTGAAGCATAGATTTACAAGAGCTTCAGAAGGAATTGTTCCGGCACGTTCAGGGGAGAATGGTCCTTCGCCATTTAGGGCATTGTTTACGTCTATGACTTTACCCTTGCGGTGTGCACCGATAGATATTCCGCCACCAAGATGAGCAACGATAAGGTTAAGGTCTTCGTATTTCTTGCCAATAGAAGCAGCGTATCGTCTTGACACAGCCTTTTGATTCAGAGCATGGAATATAGATTCGCGTTTGATGCCTGGTACACCTGTGATACGTGCTTTCATTTCAAATTCGTCAACTACCACAGGATCGGCAATAAAGGCAGGACATCCGCATTTCTTTGCTATTTCGTCAGCTATGAGCGCTCCGAGGTTGCAAGCATGCTCATGGGTCGCATTCAGCAAATCATACTTCATCTTTTCGTTTACCGCATATACGCCACTTTTTAATGGACAGAGAAGTCCGCCTCTTCCTATTACAGCGTCAAATTGTAGAGGAATTTTCTCTTCCTCAAGTTTTTTCAGAATAAAGTCTCTTCTGAATTCATATTGGTCGATAATCCTGTGAAACTTGGCAAGTTCATTTGCCGGTAAGTGTGCACCGCCGTTCCATACAACCTTGTCGTTGTCGTAAATGGCAAGTTTTGTAGATGTTGACCCAGGGTTTATAACTAATATTTTCATTTTCTTATTTGTTCCTTTTCGAGAAATAAATTTTATTTATGTGATAGGCAAGCCAATGCTAAGCTGTAGAATTTAGACTCTCCGCTATCAGCTCTTGATGCCACAACTATCGGGGCGGTCGTGCCGTATAGCATTCCAGCTGTTTCGGCATTGGCAAAGAGGGTTATGGTCTTGTAAAACACGTTGCCAGCCTCAATATTAGGGAAAATAAGTGCATCAGCATTTCCGACGACAGGTGAACTTATTCCCTTGATAGCACCACTGTCTTTATCACAAGCCGTTTTTACATCCATCGGACCATCAACTTCCACGTTTCCGTAAGCTCCGCTATGTGCTTTTTCCTTTAGTTTTTCGTAACTCAATGTGTGAGGGAATTTTTCGCTTACTTTCTCTGTGCAGTGGATAAGAGCCACATGCGGACAAACCACTTCCAACTTCCTACATACTTCCACGACATATCCGAGGATGGCATCAAACTGTTCTTCTGTAGGTCTTGGTATCACGGCTGCGTCAGAGAAAACGAGGAATTTGTTATATGATGGAATCTGTGCTACGGTGACGTGTGCCATTACCTTTCCTTTTTCCAAAAGTCCGTATTCTTTATTTAGAACGGCACGCAATAGGTTGTCGGTATTTATAGTGCCTTTCATCAGTACATCGGCATTTCCGTCCCTTACCGTCTTTACAGCCAAAGCAGCAGCTTCATCCGGTGTGGTAGCTTCAAGAATACTTACATGTTTAGGGTATTTGTTTAGAATTTCGTCAACAAATCCAGCCCTTGTTCCTCCAAGTACAAGTTGGAAGTCGGCTATCCCTTCCTCCAGGGCTCTGTTTATCACATACTCGGTATGCGAGTCATTAGGGCATACCAATACAACTTTTTTCCTGTTTCCTGCAGATTGCAGTCGGCTAATCAGCGTAGTGAAGTTTGGGCTTGATTGCATATTGCTTTGTTTTTATGGATAATATCCTGTTATTTTATGATAGCAAGTTTTACTTTTTTGCTCACTTGACCATATTTTTGTGCAAAAATACATTAAACAAGTTTTATGACAAAGAAAAATTACACATTTCTTTGGTTAATGTGCATATAAAACGTGTTTTAGTAAATAAAATATGAAAAATAGAACAAAATCATGTTTCTCAGAAGATGATTTTATCTTACAATTTGTGATTTGCAGTTTCAATAAGCATCCTTTAAATGTTGTTTTCCCATTTGTTTTTGCATCTTTATCTACAATTTCAGGCGATAAGCTTTTATTTTATTAAATAATAAGAAACTCATTTTTGTTTATGAGTTTTTTATCTGTGTCTTTCATGGAAATTAGGAATCGTTTAAATCATAAAAGCAATATGTTTATATAAAAAACAACAGGAACTATATTGCGTGCTGTTCCTGTTGTTTTATAGATATTATTCCATGTATTCAGTTTTGTCTTCGATGCCAGCCTCTTGCAAAGCTTCTTTTCTTTCCACGCAAGTGCCGCATTTTCCGCAATGCTTTTTGCCACCCTTATAACACGACCAAGTCTCCGTATAGTCAATACCGAGAGCTTTGCCATGGCGGGCAATGTCGCTTTTGCTGATGTTGGTGTAAGGTGCCAATACTGTCACACCATTATACGAGCCAGCTTTTGTAGCTTGGCTCATGGCAGAGATAAACTCCGGACGGCAGTCTGGATAAATGGCATGGTCACCGCCATGGTTTGCAATCATCACATTGCTCAATCCATTGCTTTCGGCTATGCCTGCCGCTATGGCGAGCATTATGCCGTTGCGGAATGGTACAACAGTAGATTTCATATTCTCGTCCTCATAGTGACCTTCCGGAATGGCATCGGCACCCTCCAAAAGACTACTTTTGAAATACTGGTGCATGAAGTCAAGTGGTATGGTGATATGTTTTATGCCAAGACGCTCGCAGTGGAGTTTGGCAAATGGAATCTCTTTGGAATTGTGGTTGCTGCCGTAGTCGAAAGAGATGCCCAGGGCGATGCGGTCTTTATATTCGTAGAGCAGCGTCACGCTGTCCATGCCGCCGCTCACGATAATTACAGAATCTTTGTCCATTATTATACCTTATATTATTTAGCGGCGATACATTCCACTTCGACGAGAGCTCCCTTAGGCAAGTCTTTTACTGCAAAAGCCGAGCGTGCAGGGAATGGCTCATTGAAGAATTCGGCATAAACTTCGTTCATCTCACCGAAATATTTAATGTCGGCAAGCATAACAGAAGTCTTCACTACATTCTTCATGTCAAGACCGGCAGTGCGCAAGATTTCTCTTGCATTTGTCAATGCCTGTCGTGTCTGCTCTTTTATGCCGCCTTCGACAAACTCGCCCGTTGCCGGATCCAAAGGAATCTGTCCGGAAGCAAATACAAAACCGTTAACTTCGATAGCTTGACTGTAAGGTCCGATTGCTGCGGGAGCCTTTTCTGTTTTAATTGCTTTCATAATCTTAGTGTTTTATTATGCGTTATTAATGTAGCAAAAAATTAGCGTGGTAGCTTCATTTCTTGTAGTTGATGCAAAGGTAATTTACTTTTCTTTATTTTCCAAATCCGTGGTGATATTATTGTTTAAATGCATTTATATTAGTAAAAAAAATAGCTGAGTTTACATTTTGCTATTATTTTAGTTGTGTAAATGAACAATAAATATTACTTTTGCAACTTTAATGGTGAAAATGCTGTTTTTTATATGTGGTAAACAACTTAAAAGAAAGTAAACAACCGTAATTTGTATAATATGAAGGTATTGAAATTTGGAGGAACATCAGTTGGTTCCGTTGAGAGCATTCTAAGCTTGAAGAAGATTGTCGAAGGGCAAAACGACACCCTCGTCGTTGTCGTAAGTGCCCTCGGTGGCATTACCGACAAGCTTATTGCTACCGCGAAAATGGCGGTAAGTGGTGATAAGGCGTACAAAACCGAGTTTGAGGCGATGATAAGACGTCATCATGATATGATCGATACCATTATTGACGATAGTGAGAAAAGAAGCAATCTGACACGTGTCGTAGACAATCTCTTCGAGGAACTTCGCTCGATTTATTACGGTGTTTATCTTATTCATGACCTCAGTCCGAAAATCCAGGCTGCAATAGTAAGTTATGGGGAGAGACTGAGTAGTCATATAGTGGCAACACTTGTAAAAGATGCGAAGAGATATAATTCGAGGGAATTTATAAAAACCGTAAACAAGCATGGCAAGAATGTTCTCGACAGTGAACTTACCGAGCGGCTTGTTTGCGAGACTTTCCAAAATATGGGAAAGGTTGCCGTTGTGCCAGGATTTATCAGTACAGACCGTGATTCTGGAGAAATTACAAATCTTGGGCGTGGCGGAAGCGATTACACCGCATCTATAATAGCTGCAGCGCTCGATGCTGAGGTGCTTGAGATATGGACAGATGTGGATGGCTTTATGACTGCCGATCCGCGTGTGATTCATACTGCATATACAATTAATGAACTTAGTTATGTAGAGGCGATGGAGCTTTGCAACTTCGGAGCAAAAGTCGTTTACCCGCCTACAATTTATCCGGTTTGCGTGAAGAACATTCCTATAAAGGTAAAGAATACATTCAACCCGGAAAACCCAGGGACGACAATCAAGAGCCATGTCGAAGGAGATATAAAGCCTATTAAGGGAATATCAAGTATCAAGGGTACTGCATTAATTACGGTCACAGGTCTCTCGATGGTTGGTGTTATTGGAGTAAACCGTCGAATCTTTACAGCACTTGCAGACAATGGAATATCTGTATTTATGGTATCTCAGGCATCATCAGAGAACTCTACTTCTATTGGTGTGCAGGATGTCGATGCCCAGGAGGCGGTAGAAGTATTAAACCGCGAATTTGCTAAGGAGATAAAAACAGGAGCCATGTTCCCAATGCATGCAGAGTGTGGACTTGCCACAATTGCTATTGTTGGAGAAAACATGAAACATACACCGGGTATCGCCGGAAAACTGTTCGGAACTTTGGGACGAAGTGGTATCAGCGTTATTGCCTGTGCTCAGGGAGCCTCGGAGACGAATATCTCTTTTGTCGTTAATTCGGAATATCTTCGCAAGGCGCTAAACGTGCTTCACGATTCTTTCTTCCTTAGTGAGTATAAGGTCTTGAATCTTTTTATCTGCGGTATCGGAACTGTTGGTGGAAACCTTATCGGCCAGATAAAGAACCAGTATCAGGAGCTATTGGAGAAGCAGCGGCTCAAGCTTAACGTCGTTGGAATAGCCTCGAGTCATAACGCGATATTCAATCGCGACGGAATTGATTTGGAGAATTATCGCGAGATGCTTGCCGCATCGGATCCAAGTGATTCCCAAAGACTGAAAAGTGAGGTCATCGGTATGAATATTTTTAATAGCGTCTTTGTCGACTGTACGGCGAGCAGCGAGGTGGCAGCCTTGTATCAGGATTTTCTCGACCATAATATCTCTGTCGTTGCAGCAAATAAGGTGGCTGCATCTGGCGACTACGACAGTTATTTGAAACTTAAGGAGACTGCTTTACGTCGTGGTGTGAAGTTCCTTTTCGAAACAAACGTTGGAGCAGGACTGCCTATCATTGGTACGATAAAGGACTTGCGCAACTCTGGTGATAAGATTCTGAAAATCGAAGCAGTACTTAGCGGTACGCTAAACTTTATATTCAATGAAATTTCCGAGAATGTACCGTTCTCCGAGACTGTACGTCGTGCCAAGGAACAGGGATATAGCGAACCCGATCCACGTATTGATTTAAGTGGGAAGGATGTGATAAGGAAATTGGTTATTCTTACCCGAGAGGCCGGTTATAAAGTAGAGCAGGATGACGTAGAGAAACGCCTGTTTATACCAAACGAGTTCTTTGAGGGCTCTATAGATGATTTCTGGAAAAATCTGCCGTCGCTTGATGCCGATTTCGAGACTAAGCGAAAAGTATTGGAGAAAGAGAACAAGCGCTGGCGCTTTGTGGCAAAGATGGATCATGGAAAGACGAGTGTTTCTCTTGAGGCTGTCGATGTGCATCATCCGTTCTACATGCTCGAGGGGTCTAACAATATCGTTCTTCTTACAACGGAACGCTATCGTGAATATCCGATGTTGATACAGGGATATGGAGCCGGAGCCGGAGT
>DCBP01000049.1:0-17052 GCA_002314055.1 Prevotella sp. UBA1104 | reverse complement strand
TTATTGTATTATATGATTTTAAACAACAGCAAACATGAAACATATTATTATTTTAGGTGACGGAATGGCAGACCATCCTGTTGAGAGATTAGGTGGAAAAACTCTTTTGCAGTATGCCGACACTCCGTATATGGATATGTTGGCACGTAAAGGTCGATGCGGCAGACTGATTACTATCCCTAATGGATTTCATCCGGGAAGCGAAGTTGCTAACAGCTCAATTCTCGGTTACGATCAAAATAAGGTTTACGAAGGACGTGGACCGCTTGAGGCTGCAAGTATCGGATATGAACTGCAGCCTGGCGATTTTGCCATGCGCTGTAATATCATATGTCTGGAAGACGGTAAGATAAAAAATCATCATGGAGGACATCTCACTACGGAGCAGGCTGATGTGCTCATAAAGTATCTTGACGAAAAACTCGGCAATGAAAACATACATTTCATAACAGGTATTCAATACCGTCATCTTCTAGTGATAAAGGGAGGCAACAAGCATGTAGACTGTGCTCCGCCACACGATCACCCTAATGAGGAATGGCGTGGATTGCTTGTCAAACCAGAGAAGGATTACGTTTCCACAGCGGATGACGATTCGTATGTTGATGCCGAAGGCAATATCCGTCGTCGCATGACTCCACAGGAGACTGCCGATTTCTTGAATGAGCTTATCTTGAAGTCGCAACAGTTGCTCATGGAGCACCCTTTTAATAAGGAGAGGGCTAAGAAAGGTATTGATCTGGCTGATTCTATCTGGCCGTGGGGTGGAGGTTATCGCCCGTCGATGCTTACTATTCCGCAAATGTTTCCACAGGTAAAGAAAGGAGCTGTAATTTCTGCAGTAGACCTTATCCGTGGTATCGGACATTATGCCGGACTTAGAAATATTATTGTTGAAGGAGCAACAGGACTTGCCGATACTAACTATGAAGGAAAAGCTCAGGCAGCTATTGAGGCGTTGCGTACTGACGACTTTGTTTTCTTGCATGTAGAGGCAAGTGATGAGGCTGGACACGATGGGGATTTACAACTAAAGTTGAAGACAATAGAAAATCTTGATCACAGACTTGTAGAACCTATATATAATGAGGTGAAGACTTGGGATGAGCCTGTATGCATCGCTGTTATGCCTGATCATCCCACGCCAGTTGAAATCCGCACCCATGTAAAAGAACCTGTTCCATTTATCATATATTATCCTGGCATACAGCCGGATGAGGTTCAGGTCTATGATGAAATTAGCTGTGTTAGGGGAGGATATGGACTCCTGCGCTTGCAGCAGTTTATGGAGACATTCATGAAATACTGATTTCTGGGAACATAAAAAAACTTCCCATTCTCTTGCAAAAATAATCTTTTAAAAAGAAAATCGATATGCAATATTATAGTACAAATAAGAAAGCTCCACTTGCCTCATTGCATGAGGCTGTAGTAAAGGGACTTGCCACTGACAGCGGATTATATATGCCACAGTATCTATATAAGTTACCGGCAGATTTTTTCAACGTTATTGATAAACTACCTTTCAACGAGATTGCCAAAACTGTTGCGGCTGCATTCTTCTCTGAGGATGTAGACAAGCAGGCACTTGACGCTATTGTTGATGACACGCTTCAGTTTGACTGTCCGGTTGTTCATGTTGCCGACAATATATACAGCTTGGAACTCTTCCACGGACCAACACTTGCCTTTAAGGATGTAGGCGGCCGTTTCATGGCGCGCTTGCTTCAGTATTTTATACGCAAGGAAGGAAAAGAGGAGGTTAACGTACTTGTAGCTACAAGTGGCGATACTGGTTCTGCCGTTGCCAACGGATTTCTTGGTGTTGACGGCATACATGTATATGTGCTTTATCCAAAGGGTAAGGTGAGCAAGATACAGGAAAGCCAGTTTACTACGCTCGGGAAAAATATTACTGCAATCGAGGTAGATGGCGTTTTTGATGACTGTCAAGCACTTGTGAAGAAGGCGTTTATGGACGAAGAGCTGAACCGCCACATGAAACTTACGTCTGCCAATTCTATTAATGTAGCCCGTTTCTTGCCGCAGTCGTTCTATTATTTTAATGCTTATGCCAGGATGAAGGCTGCCGGCAAGGCTGACGAACTGGTTGTATGTGTTCCGAGCGGTAACTTCGGAAATATCACGGCAGGACTGTTTGCCCGTGAGATGGGATTGCCGATAAAGCGTTTTATTGCAGCAAATAATGCCAACGATGTTTTCTATAAATTCTTGCAGTCAGGCAAATATTCTCCGATGGCAAGTATTCAAACCATTGCCAATGCAATGGATGTTGGTAATCCGAGCAATTTCGCACGTGTCTTTGATATGTTTGATGGTGATGTAGAGAAAATACGATCTGTTGTAAGCGGTGCCACATATTCAGATTCTAAGATTCGTGAGACAATGAAATCTTGTTATGATTCCAACGGTTATATTCTTGACCCTCATGGAGCATGTGGCTATCGAGCTTTAAAAGAAGGCTTGAAGGATGGAGAAACAGGAGTATTCCTTGAAACTGCTCATCCGGCAAAGTTTAAGGAGACGGTAGAGAATGCCATAGGAGCCGAAGTTGAAATACCAGAGCGTCTTGCTGCCTTTATGCGTGGCGAGAAGCAGAGTGTGGCGATGAGTGCTGATTTTGATGCATTCAAACAATATCTGATGAGCAGATGATTTTGAAGCTTATACAGAGACCCTTTTGACTTTATTATAAGAAATAAAATCCTTCGCCAAAACTTGTAATTTCATAATTACAGAGTTTTATGGCGAAGGATTTTTGTATATGCTTAGTTATGTAATATCTGTCATGTATCAGAAATGCATTCTTATATCAACACCAATTTGGAATGGGTTTCCACTTTGAGCATGGTATAATTTCTTACCCGTAGCACTACTGCTAAAAGCAAAGGTGTTGTATTTTGTTGATGTGATGTTGCGGCTCCATATTGACAATGTGAAATCTTTGAAGACAATATCTGCATGTGCACCGAGAAGGGCATAAAACTTTTGGCTGAACGAGTTCGCTTCATCCCAGTATGTCTTTCCTTGTCCCGTTGTATTTGCTCCTATTACAATATTCTTCATATAGTTGCCGTTGAATGGAATAGACCAGTCTGCCGCCACGCTGAACGTATGTTGCGGGATAAACGGAACATAGTTGTCCTTATAGTCAGTGGTCATACCTTTGTTCTCTTCCTTGTAGTTGTCGAATATCGAACGGGTATAGCTGTAAGTTGCACTCCACGACAATCTATTGTCCAGTGCCATGCCTCGTAATGACGCTTCCAGTCCACAACTGTGACTTCTCCCGGCATTAACCATCATTCTTCCGAATCCGTATGTTCCCGCCATGACAGAAAGCTGCTGGTTGCGGATTTTCATGTAATAAGCAGACAGGTCTGCCTGTACGGTATTATTGAAAAGGTTCAGGTGTGAACCGAGTTCGTAGTTCCAACTGAATTCCGGTTTGTATGAGATAGTAGAGTTTATCTTCTCGTAATCCTCTGCTGTATGCTGTATGTCTCCGCCTTCGCGCATAGCCATTCCGCTGTTGTTGCGTAGTTCTGTCTGCAGAATGTCAGAGAACATCTGTATGTTGTATCCCCCTGAGCGGTAGCCCTTACTCACGATAGCATACACATTACTGCCGCTGTTGTCTATCTTCCATGTAAAACCGAGTTTCGGCAGAACTTGGTTGTAGTCATTGCTCTTGCTGTTTTGCAATAGCGAGCGCAGAGAACTCGTTGCCTCGATACCCATTACGTTGACTGCAGTCGTCATTAGCGCACTTGTATTGTAGTCTATTTTCGTTCGACTGTAGTCGTAGCGCAATCCGATGGTCATAGTCAGGCGCTTTGTCAAATCTATGCTTGATTCGTGGAACACTCCAAGGTTGAACTGAGGAGTATGGAACATACCTGGAACTTCCAGAGACAAAGAATTTACGCTTACGCCTCCAGCTCTGGCAATAGTGGCTTCAGCCATTGCCTTGGCTTTCTCTTCGGTCATGCCAGGCATGTTGATAAACTTGTTTGCCATTGATGCCACCATAGCGTTATACATAGCCGTTTGTATTGTATTTGCCATATTGGTGGTGAAGTCTGTGTCGAAGTATACAGGTGATTCTGTCCTCATCCATTGATAAGAACCGAACAGTCCGCTTGTATGCCGCCAGTTCTTCCCATTGTTCCCTTTCACGGCAAACTCTTGAGTGATGCCATTTTGCAGTTGTTTCTGTCGCAAGTGCATAAAGTCGAGAGCCGTATAGTCCTGGTCCATGTTCATGCGGTCAGCAAGAAACTGGTAGCTTGTAGTGGAGTTGAATGTCCATCCCGGCATAATGTATTTAATGTTGAATGCCGCATTGAGCATGTTTCTCTTGTATTTTCCATCCCTATTGGTTGATGGAGAAGAAGTGTTGCCACTCTCTATATCAAGCGAACCATAAGGAAAGGCATTCTGATTAGCATACTGGTAGTCGGCGATGAAGTCATAGGAGAGATGGTTGGAGTATTGGTTTATAATCCTTATCTTTCCACCCGCCTCGTTATAACTGTCTGCACGTTCCCCTGTAGTCGTATTATGCAGAAAACCATTCTGTCCGCTATAGAAACCAGCAACAGACATCGCCGTATTGTACGACAATTTGCTGTAGTTGGCAAACTCAAAGTTTCGGTATAGTCGGCTTCCGATACCTAATTTTATATCAGTCCCTTTACTCGTCATAGGGTTCTTGGAGTAAAGTCTTACAAGTCCGCCCTCGGTATTCATTCCGTATAGAGTGCCTTGCGGACCGCGTAGCACATCGATTCTATCCAGTTGGTAGGTATGAACATTGTATGCACTTTTGCTTAGCAGTGGCATACCGTCGAGGTATACTCCCACGGCAGGGTTGTTCACCCTTGAACCGATACCGCGAATATACATTGATGATGTAAGTCTCGATCCGTATGCAGGCATCTGAAACGACGGCACATAAAGAGCCACGTCTGTAATGTCGCGGATGCCAAGTTTTGCGGTTTCATTTGTTGAGAACACGGTTGATGCCATTGGCTGGTTGCGCAGCAGCGAACTCTCTTTGGGTTGTGAAACAACAACAACTTCGTCAAGATTGAAAATCCTCGAGGAGTCGGCAAGGCTTAAAGCCGCTTTGTATTCGTTCCTTTCTGCTATCCTGTTGTCTGTAGTGAAATTGGCGTATGCTGAGAAAGGAATCAGCAATCCACCGACAATATACAATATCCTGTTACAATTTTTCATGGGTGCAAAGGTACGGCATTCTCCATTTCCGTGCAATCATAATTTATGTGGATTTTGTATAGTTTAGGGATGTTGCCTGTATTAAAAAACTTTTTCCTTCGTTAGTGTAAAATTGCTCTTCTGTTATTCATTTACTGCCCCACATTCCGGACATACCCCTTTACTTTTCATTCTTGCTCCGCATTTCCCGCATACGTAAGGTTTGCAAGCATGATAGAAATATCGGTGCAAAGCATAAAAATAGTATATGATGAGCAAAGGGTAGCCTATATAATATAAGGTGGTGAGGCTGAAAACGATGTAGCAGATGGCACAAATGCCACATAGTCCGCAGAGATATAGAATGGCGTCGCCAAATGGCAGAATACGTCTTACCTCGTCGATAGCAGCAATGGCGATAATGAGCATCAGCCATACCGAGGCAAGGAAGATGGCGAGTAGTGGCGTAACAGAAAATGGGTTTAGCGTCGGGTGAAAATAGAAATTATGCCATGTGTTAGCCGCAAACAGTTGCATGCTGGCATAGAAGGTAGCAGAGGTGGCAACGGTAAGCGTAAGTAGAGTAGGGTAGAACGAATCGATGTCGTTGAACAGCACTATCTTTGCTTTCCTTTTGAAAAGATTGCGCAGCATGTAAGCCACAGAAATAATGCTTATGATGATAAGCGTTATCAGCAGGTGGGTATCAGAGAATGTTGATATGAACTTTGATATAGGGTCGTCAGGCAATACGGCAGGCAGCATCTTTGATTCTCTTGTCCATCCGAAGGTATATTGGTCTCTTGCCAACTGCACCCACACAGAGTCTATGGGGTCAGAAGGCATAATGCGTATATCGGCAACGGCAACGCGCTGTCCCCTGCCGAGCAACAGCGTATCAGTAGGCAGACCGCTGATGTATTCCTCCGGCTGTTCCTTGACCAGCACTAATGAGTCGGATTTAATTATGAAGTTGAAGTTCTGCGAATAGTGATGAGTCTGTGCAAAGACAAGCGAATCATGCTGCTCCTTGCCAATCTCTGTCGTGTCGGCAAGAACAGAACTTCTATTGCTTTTCTTGTGATAACAACCGGTAAGCGTGAGGCATACAGCAACTAATGTTGCAATAGTCAGCAGAAAGTGTCTTTGTCTCATAATCATATTCTTAAACAGAAATTATTCTTCAGCATATATATTCATTTGGCAGTGGACACAGTCAAATTCCAGTCGGAAAGTCCTCCCGTCGGCAAGTCGAATGCGTAGTGGATCCTTTATAATCCTTGCCGGATCATTGCGCTTCTTGCATTGTCCGATTTCATATCTCAAGCAGTAGCGACATTGCATAACAAGCGGCGACTTAGGTTTCATCAGCTCAAATGCCGGACGAATGTTCTTCAGTCCCTCCTCCTCGTAAAACTTCTCAGCCAACTTGTTTGCAATATTATACATATAAGGCAATTGATATGCAGAGAATTTGGCGTTAGGATATTTCTTTTCCGCCTTTTCCGTCAGTCTGTCCTCATTCTTGTCTTGCAGCGTTTTTTCAAGCTTTTCAATACACTCCCGTCTAAGTTCCGACAGAATGCTGTTCGGCACAAACCATTTGAATTCTTCAGGCAAAACAGAAATCTCGCCATCCATAAATTCCGTGTTGCCGAGTTTAGCCAATTGTCGTTTGATATTCTCGCTTTGCGGATTCTTAGCCAAATCGAGGCTTATATCTTTAGAAACGTTGGCTTCGCATTGCATTCCCTCCACACTTGCTGTAAGCGAAAGACGTTTGTCTGTCGCTTCCAGACGCAAATCAACGAGAAGTTTTCTCTTGCTTTTATCGCTGTTTAGTTCCCTTTCAAAAGCCTGGTCGTTGTTGCGGTAAAGAGCCATGCCACGTTTCAGTCCGCGTGGCATCTTTAGAGGAAACAACCTGTTGCCCTCAGCCCTGTTGATGCGGAAACCTTCCAGCTCGTTGTTCCCATTTATAAAACAGAGTCCATCGCCGTTGGCGAAAGTCGCCGTACCAGCAACATTAAACGAGTTTCCTCTAATCTCCTTCACTTTTCCCACGAATTCACCCATCGCCTTTGGCGTATAGAACGAAGCGAGGTTGCTTCTTCTTCCGTCGAGAAAATATTCCGTAAAGCCGCGGTTGAAAGTCTTCTTCAGATTCGGTGTAAATTCAGTATCGCATATACCGAGCGATGAACGACAGAAGTCAGCTTTTCTTTTTTCTATAATCTCATTAAGCTTCCTGCTGTAAGCTGCCGTAACATTGCGCACGTAGTTGATATCCTTCAGCCGTCCCTCAATCTTAAACGAAGTAACTCCGGCATCGGCGAGCCTCTCCAGCGAGTCAATCCTGCACATATCTTTTAGCGAGAGCAAGTGTGCATCCTCCTCGATAGTGTTCCCCTCGGCATCGAGCAAATCGAATTTCATGCGGCAGAACTGAGCACAAGCACCTCTGTTGGCACTCCTCCCGAAACAGTATTCCGAAGCATAGCAAGTGCCAGAATAGCTGACGCAGAGTGCTCCATGTACGAACACCTCAAGTTCCGTGTCAGGCAGAGCCTTGTGTATGCCGGAAATCTCATCCAATGTAAGTTCCCTTGCCAAGACAACTCTTTCAAACCCGTGTTCTGCGAGCCATGCCGCCTTTTCTGCCGTGCGGTTGTCCGTCTGTGTACTTGCATGTAGCGCCACCCCTTTAGGCAATTGTAGCTTCAGCAGTCCCATGTCCTGCACAAGGATAGCATCAACGCCCACTTTTCCGAGCTCATCGAGCAGCTGCTGTGTGTCGTCAAGTTCGTTGTCGTATATAATGGTATTTACCGTTACATACACCTTACAACCGAACTTGTGTGCATAGCGGCATAATTCCTGAATATCCTCAATACTGTTTCCTACTGCCTGTCTGGCTCCGAAACGAGTAGCCCCTATGTATACGGCATCAGCACCGCAGTCGATAGCTGCGATTCCGCATTCCAGATTCTTTGCCGGAGCGAGCAGTTCAAGTTTTCTCATTTGTTCGATTTTATGGCAGGAAGTCCATGCCGTTTTTTTACAGTTACTTATCTATTATATATATAAAGAGGTGTATTATTTAATAAGATTGATGTCGTAAGGAGTCTCCTGATAAACATAATAGTTTATCCAGTTCGTGAAGAACAGGTTGGCGTGTGCCCTCCATCTTACTATAGGTTTCTTCTTCGGGTCGTCATTCTTATAGTAGTTTTTCGGCATGTCCACGTCATCACGTTTCCCCATGTCCCTTTTATATTCCTGGTCGAGAGTATTCGGAGCATATTCCATGTGGCCGGTAATGAAAAATTCCCTTCCATGGTTAGCCATGATGATACCAGCCCCGCTGTCGGGAGATTCAGCAATAAGCTTCAGTCTGCTATCCTTCAGAATATCCTCTTTATGAATTTCCGTATGGCGGCTGTGTGGCATATAGAATATGTCGTCGAAACCTCTGAAGATAGGCAGCAATGGTTCGAGACAATGCTGTTCGAAAATACCAAACATTTTTTTCTTCAGCGGATATTTCGGAATGCCGTAGTGGTAGTACAGTCCAGCCTGTGACGCCCAGCAGATATACAGTGTACTGGTAACGTGTGATTTTGCCCATTCGAATATTTTTGTTATCTCCTGCCAGTAGCCCACTTCCTCAAAGTCGAAGTTCTCCACAGGCGCACCGGTGATAATCATTCCGTCAAACTTCTCGCCTTTTATAATGTCGAAGTCTTTGTAGAACATAATCATGTGTTCTATCGGAGTGTTTTTTGGAGTATGGCTCTTCAGTTTCATGAATGTGATGTCGATTTGCAGCGGAGTGTTCGACAGAAGTCTTACGAGATCCGTCTCCGTTGTAATCTTCAGCGGCATAAGATTTAGAATGACGATTTTCAGCGGACGGATATCTTGGGTCAGTGCCCTCGTGTCGTCCATAACAAAGATATTCTCCTTTTTCAGAATATCAATAGCCGGTAATTTATCTGGAATTCTTAATGGCATACTAACATATTTTTCTTGCAATATGCAAAATTAATGCTTTCTCCCTTTATATCCAAAAATAAGTGGGTATTCGCCTGATTTTTTTTAATTTATATAATATAAAAGGCGGCAGCCACGCTTGACTGCCGCTCACCCATAACATAAAATATTACTAAAGCTAAAAATGATTTTTATTTTATTTTGCTAACCTTTTCCTTCAGGTCTTTAAGTCTGTTGATGTAGTATCCTTTCACATCGTTCCACTTGTAGTAAGGCCATGAATCGGTCTTTACCGGGATATGTGCTTCTTTCTCGTTGTGTAGGATTTTTATGATAACATCACCTTTACTGTTTCTGAAGAATACAA
Source organism: Prevotella sp. UBA1104 (assembly GCA_002314055.1). GTDB lineage: Bacteria > Bacteroidota > Bacteroidia > Bacteroidales > Bacteroidaceae > Prevotella. Next base: position 7,451 of record DCBP01000049.1, on the reverse strand, counting down.
TTTGCACATTCGATGCCATCGGCGTAGCCTTAAAGTCAGACCAATATTTGTATACCTCCTCGGGTTTCCTTACAGAAGCGTCAAATCCGTCAATCTGCATCAGTGCGAGCAGAGGAATGACATTCCCGTCGTGTCCGAATCTCAGGTCGGCAGCCATGCTGTTGTCGCTGATAGCCTTGTCGGCACATTCTATAATGTTCTCTACGAGCGTAGAAGCATTCGCCATCACCAGTCCGTTGCTCATCTCCGGGTTTGCATTGCCGATATAAAACCTGTAGTTTACGCATTGCCAGAGGTTAAAGAGTTCCTGTGGCGTAAACACGTCATAGAACGACTGTTTCGTCTCAATGTCCTGCATGTCAACGGCAATCCAGTAGAAAGCCCACATCAGCTTTTCCGGATTAACTTGGCAGCGGATAAAATCCTTGTCGCTGAACAGGGCGTTTACCATGCGTTCCGGTTTTACATGCTCAGTTTCAAACTTTCTGTATTCCTCAACCCACGGTCCTGTCTCTCCGTTAGTAAAGCGGTTAGACTTGTCAGTATGATAGTTGAGATAAGCCATATTCTTTTGGTTCATCTCGTACTTTATATCAAGGTTCGGGAACACACCTTTCAGTCCGTCGCAGAAAGCCGCCATACTCATGGCGCAGCGATAAACGACGGTAGAGCGTGCGTCCACATTCTTTTTCCCCTTAAAAACCTCAGGAAAATTCTTCGCCATTCTTTCGGCAATGCCTTTATGCTGACGGGCTCCGAGTGGCGTCAAGTCTCCTCCGCGTCCTTCCGTCTCCTTGAAAGTAATGCGTAGTCTTTTCAGAACGTCCTTACCGAATTCCGTCAGACAGCCATTGTCTTCAGCTTTCTGCAGCAGACCGATAGTCAGTTCAAAGTCGCCGTCGCCAAGGAGATATCTTGAACCGTGTCTGCCATAATGACTTATATAGAAAGGCTTGTATCCTTTCGGGGCAGGAGTCAGTTTCCCGTTAACCTCAGGATAAGCGAGATAAACGCCGCCGGCTTTGTTCAGGTCGGCTTTTATTTCCTCAAACGAAGTCTGGGCATTTGTTCCACAGGCGATAAAGGCAAAGGCGGCAGAAAGTGCAATATGTCTTAATGAAATCATAAATACTTTTTGAAATTTGTTTAATCTTTCCGGATTGTACGTAACAGTACGAATATTACTGTCCGTGCAATCCGGAAACTCATTATACATTGTGTTACTTAGAGTAACCCTCGTTCTGTTTCAGATTCGGCATGTTGGAGAACTCCGTTGCCGGGATAGGGAAGAGCTTAAAGTGGTCATCCACGTCAGATCCCGTGCGTACACCGTTCTTCCAGTCCCAGTTGTATCCCTTTGTAAACTTACCGAAACGTATCAGGTCAGTGCGGCGCACAAGCTCCGTAGCAAGTTCGCGCTGACGTTCGGCAAGGATAAAGTCGAGAGTCAACTGATCCATGGTAATGTCGCCGGAAACATCAGAGCGTACACCGGCTTTTGCATATTTTCCTGACATATATGCGCGCTCTCTGATTTCGTTTACATAGTTCAGGGCTTCTTCCTTCGTGCCGCCCTGTGCACCTCTCAATATAGCTTCAGCAGCAATAAGATAAGCCTCGGCAGTACGGAACATCGGGAAGTCTATAGAAGAATAAGCATCGCCCTGTGCTGGAATCTGGTCGTCTTGAGTAACGTTGCGCCATTTGATATATCCGTATCCGCAGGTGAACGTACTTGTCATGGCCTCCTTGTCATCCCAGGTCTCCTTTTTCTGGTTAGGCAGAGCAGTCATAAACTGAGCGCGCTTGTCCTTCTTCTGGTTGCCCCATGTGTCGGCAGTGTTGAAAGTAACGTCGTCGGCATCAAAAGCATCAACAAGAGTAGTCTTTGCACGTACGTTGCCCCATCCGCGAGAACCAACGCCAGTCTGATAAAGCTCATTCATCGGTCCATTTACGAATGCCTTTACATAGAAATTCGTTCCGGCAGAACTCTGAGCCATCTGTCCGTCCTGTACGAGCGGCCATATAATCTCCTTACATTTATCATTGTCGGCAAGGAATATAGTGCGGTAGTCTGAAGCCAACGGATAATGACCGTCATTGATAACCTTCTTTGCGTATGTCAGAGCATCCGTATAGCGGTTTTCTCCAATCCATGTTTCAGCATTCAGATACATTCTTGAGAGCAAGAACCATGCAGCCACCTTGTCAACACGTCCGTAGACATTAGTGCCTGGAGCCTTCAGTTCGTTGTCGATAGCCTTCAGTTCACTTTCGGCAAAGTCGAAAATCTGCTTGCGAGTCCACTGTTCCGGAATATCCTTCACACCGGTATTCTCGTCGATATACGGCACACTGCCGAAGAGGTCGCACAGTGTGGCATAGCAATAGGCACGGATGAATCGGGCCTCAGCGCGATAGCTTGCACATTCTCCTCCGAGCTGATCCCACAGTCCGCGGCTCTTCAGTTTACTCTCTGTACATTCGCGCAGCATCTCGTTACAGTAAGCGATAGACATGTAAAGTCGCTGATAAGTCCATCTTATTACAGAAGCATTAGAAGCGTCCCACTGCAGGTTAAGACATTTGCGCAATCCGTTAGAAGACGACGGCATGAGGAAGTTGTCGGTGTTCAGTTCCTGTAGGTAGAACATCAGACGAACATAGCCTGAGTATCCCTCGTTGGCACCCTCGAGGTCGCCGTCGCCGCCATCACCACCTTTCTGTCCTGTAAGAATAAGTGAGCCGTAGCATTTTGCGAGCACTCCGGTATATCCTTCTGCAGTTTGGTACACCTTGTCGCCCACGAGCTGGTTGTCGTCGAGCGGCATAGTGTCCAAGTCGCTGAAACATGATGTCATCAGGCATCCGATGATGCCGAATATCATAGTTTTCAATATATTCTTTTTCATACGTTATGTTTCCTTTTAAGTTGTTAGAAGTTAAGATTTGCTGAAATAGAGAATGTGCGTGGACGTGGATAAACGTCACGGTCTATGCCGTTGTAGATTTCTGGGTCAAGACCGGAATATCCTGTTATTACGCATACGTTCTGTACAGAGGCAGACACTCTCAGACTGCTTGAGCTGTTCCACAGTTTCGGGAATGTATAACCCAGCGTTATGTTGTCGATACGGAAGAAGTCGCCCTTCTCGAGGAAGTAGTCGGAATAGAGCTGTTGCTGCTGGAATCCGCTGCTTGCCGTAGACTTCAGTATATTCGAGAAGTTACCCTGGTCGCTGTACACCTGCTGCTGGTATTGGTTCGCCTTTACATAATTATATATGTAGTTGCCGAACGAACCGTGACCGGTGATGCCCAGTTCCCAGTTTTTGTAAGTGAACTGCGTGTTGAAGCCAAGATAAGACTTAGGCAAAGCGCAGCGGCTTGCCATTCTCGTTTCCTTGGTGTCTATAGTTCCGTCGGGCTGAACGTATTTTCCTTCCATAGGTTTACCATTCTCGTCGTAAGCCTGCTTTGCCAGATAGAACGTGTATGGTCGTTTGCCCACCATAAAGCACTCTACAAACTTTCCTGTTCCAGAGATAGCTCCTGTTTCTACATAAGAGCCTTCAGTATCCACAGTATTCAGTTTCGTAATCTTCGAGTCATTCCATGTATAGTTCAGTCCTACATTCCATGAGAAGTCCTTTGTCTGTACCGGTACGGCGTTGATAGAAAATTCAACACCCTTGTTGTCCATCTCTCCGATATTAGTTGTCAACACGGCAGAGTAGTTTACTCCTGAGATAACCGGAATGGTATTAAGCAAATCTTTTGTATGACGCTTGTAGACATCGATAGAACCATAGATTCGGTTGTTGAGGAAACCATAGTCAAGACCGGCATTCCATGTCTCGGTAGTCTCCCACTTTATATCCCTGTCGTAACCGTTCGGTCGATAAGTCTTGTACCATGTGTCGCCGAAGAGATAGCTTGACTCAGGGTAAGACACGGAGAATGTAGTCATATAAGGATAGTCGTTGATGATATCCTGCTGACCGGTCTGTCCGTAACTCAATCGTAGTTTGAGATTCGTGAGCACCTTGTTGTTCTTCAAGAATTTCTCCTCAGAAATCTTCCATCCCAATGCTACAGAAGGGAAGTAACCGTATCTGTTGCCCTTGGCAAATCTCGATGAACCGTCGGAACGCAGAGTTGCCGTAACCATATACTTATTGTCGTAGGTGTAGTTCAATCTGCCGTAGAGCGAAAGTAGATAATACTCAGATTCATAATGCTTTGGAGAGAAAATCTCAGCTCCGTCAGGCGACAGCGTTGTCTCGTTGTATTTCTTCCAGAAGTGCTGCCAACCATATCCCACCATGGCTCCGAAATCATGTTTTCCGCTAAACGTATGCTGGTAGTTGGCATAAAGGTCGAGCAGTGTATTCCGCTTGTTCTGTTTTGAATCGAAGTCGAGTCCCGTACCGTCCTTTTTGTTTGATGTGTACATCATACCGGCAAGCTGAGGTACATCCTTGTTGTATTTGCTTTCCAATATGTCGTAGCCGAGGTTCATGTTCAGTTGCAAGTCCTCAAAGCCATGCACTTTATAGTTTACCGACATATTGCCGATAGAGCGGTAAAGCTTGTTACGCAGGTTCTGCAGTTCGAGTTGAGCCACAGGGTTGTCGGTCTGTATAGCCATTGGCGAGCTGCCGTTCATCCATATAAAGTAGCCAAGTCCCGGATCTGTAGAAGCCGTAGTACTGCCCGTGCGTACCGGTCTTGTCGGGTCATACGACAGAGCGTTGCCCACAACCGATTCGTCGATGCGAGCGTTGTCCTCCATAGATGCCTTCAGATTAACGTTCAGCGAGAGATGGTCTTTAAAGAATTTCGGAGAAATGCCACCGTCGAAAGTGTATCGTTTATAGCTGTTCGTCTTTATGATACCATTCTGGTTCGTGTATCCGAGCGACACTCTCACTGGAGCCTTCTTCTTGATATTTCCCGCCATGGAAATGTTGTGGTCCATACCGAAAGCCGTGCGGTAGATCTCGTCCTGCCAGTCGGTGTTATTCTCTCCGAGCACCACATTCTCCGGTACTCCAGTAACGGTAGGAACAAACTTGCGGAACTCGTCGGCGCTAAGAACCTTCAGGCGCTTTGCTGTAGAACTCAGTGAGAAGTTTGCCGTATAGTTGAATTTCGGTGCTCCGCTGGTTCCTTTCTTCGTCGTGATAACAATCACACCGTTTGAAGCTCTCGAACCATAGATTGCCGTTGCCGATGCATCCTTCAACACGGTGAATGTCTCTATGTCGTTAGGGTTGAGGTTACCGATAACGTTGCCTCCACCCTCGATGGTAGAGTTGTCTACAGGCACTCCGTCGATAACAATCAGCGGATCGTTAGATGCCGAGAGAGAAGCTCCCGAACGGATACGGATCGTAGAACCGGAGCCTGGAGCACCAGAACTTGAAACCACGTTCACTCCGGCAACTTTTCCAACGAGAGCATCCTGTGCGCTTGACTTCGCTCCTTTGTTGAATTCGTCGGGCTTGATAGCTGAAACAGAACCGGTTAGGTCGTTCTTCTTCACCGTTCCGTAGCCGATAACCACCACGTCGTCGAGCTGTTTATTGTCGGGTGCCATTTTTATCTTCATAGCTCCCGAACCAATTTGTATGTTCTTTTCCTCGTAGCCAATATAGCTTACGTGGATATTCTTTGTCGTTTGTGGCACTCCGTCGAGCACGAAGTTGCCGTCGAGGTCGGTAATCGCTCCGCCAACCACTCCGTCGGCAGTAACGGTAACGCCAATCATCGGCTCACCGTTTTCGTCGATTATTCTTCCTGCCACGCGACGCTTGTCTTCCTTTGTCTGCGATGTCAGCTGCTGTTTCGCAGCAGTACGTCTCACGGTGTTGTGGCTTGCCTTTGTGATAATGATGTTTTTGCCCTCGATTTTGTAGTCGATACCCTTCTGTCCCTTCAGAATCTGCTCCACTACATCCGAGAGGTCGGCGTTCTTTGCCGATACACTCACCACTTGTTTGTTGTTGATGTCGGATGATGAGAAAACAAAAGTGTAACCAGTTTTCTCTTTTAGTTGGTTCATCGCCTGTTTCACGCTCACTTTATTCACGTTGAGCGATACTTGCTGCGCTGTTGCCGTAAGGTTCATGCATAACAGGGCAGAAGCCATGAAAATTGCTTTTTGGTAATTGTTCATAAAATAAAGTTAGTTATGATAGATAATTATTGATGATTTTCTTTTTACACGTATATGTGCATATTCCTAATATATGTGTCTTTTTATTATGTCATAGGCAATAGGATATTTTTGAAGGTCGTTGTTATGTTATTTCTCGGATTATCAGTATATTATGTATCTTCCGTCTTCCGTTTTACGGAATTTCATGCGGTTAGTCTCTGCCATAGTTCTCAGAACGTCGCTGATAGTTTGTCCGGCAGAGTTGAATGACAGGTAGAATGCCTTGTTTCTCATTTGTGGAGCCACTTCTATCCTTACGTTGTATGTGCGTTCCAGCACTTTGGCTATCTGTTCCATTGGCATTTCATCGAAGAAGAGTTCTCCGTGTATCCATGAGTCAGACCGGCTCGCGTCAGTTTTCCGTTTGTCCATGCTGCCGGTCGTCTTGTTGATAGTCATCTTCTCGTCCTTCAGCATTTCCATGTGTTTCCCCGTCTTGCTGCTCATGATGTCAACATGTCCGCGTATCAGCTGAACTGTCATACAGTTGTCTTCCGGATAGTCGCGGAAAGTGAATTTTGTTCCGAGCACTTTCAGACTTGCTGATTTTGAATTGACGCAAAACGGCAACCTCTTATTCTTCTTTACATCGAAGCAAGCCTCTCCGGTGAGTTTCACGTTGCGGTTGCCGCTGCCGAAGTCGTTAGAGTATTCAATTTTTGAATTTGCGTTCAGCCAAACCTTCGAACCGTCAGGTAATGTTACTTCGGATATTGATCCTTTTGGTGTAGACACGCATACGTTGGCAAGCTGACTTGAGTTTAAGCTGCCGGCAAATCTGTATCCCATCCATGGAAGGGCGACAATCAAAATGGCGGCGGCTGCAACTTTCATTATTTTGAAAACGTTCTCTTTTCTCTTTTTGCGGAGAGAATATGCGGCAGTATGGGTGCAGAAGCGTTCATAGGCAGCAGCTTTGTTAAATTGCTGCTCGTTGTTTGATATTGAAGAGAACCATAATTCCAGATTCTTGCGAATCCTCAATCTGTTGTCTTCCGATTCCATAGCGGCATCCTTCAGAAAGTTTATTGCCTCCATGTCATTCCTGTCGGCAATATAACGCTCTGTCATCGCATCGATATCTGTATTGTTGTATTTTCTCTTCATATTATATTCCTTGTTACATTAATATAGACAATATATTTGAGAGGTAGGGTAGTGGAAATGTTATTTTTTTATTTTTTTCTGTTTTTTCTTGATTATGCTATATATATAATAAGGTATA
>DCBP01000040.1:57228-63414 GCA_002314055.1 Prevotella sp. UBA1104 | reverse complement strand
TCTGTAAATACTGTCTTACTAACGATATTTTTTCTTCGTTAGTGTAAAACTTGCGTTCTTTTTCCATTTTTTAAAGTTTTTGAACTGTCAAGTTATTCAGTATAGGACAATGTTACATCAAATATCCAAACAAGTTTATAAACCAACACGTAGAGGACTGACATAATATTCCGGTTACTCAAAAAGGGTACATCTCATATATACATACGTCATAAAAGCAGAAAGCAACTTAGCTTTCAGCATAAGTGTTTTGAATTAAAATAACAAACAACTCATAGATGAAAAAAATTTTCTTATCTGCTGTTACGGCGATGATGATGATGCAGCAGGGCACTGCATGGGCGGGCGACATCTACGTGTCTACCTCTTTCCATGAACCGGCCAACGAAGGACTGCGCTTTATATACAGTCGCGACGGCATACACTGGGACAGCATACCGGGAACGTTCCTAAAACCGGAGGTGGGCACACAGAAGGTGATGCGCGACCCGTCAATTGTGAAGGGACCCGACGGCACTTACCATTTCGTTTGGACTTGCAGCTGGAGGGGCGACAGGGGATTCGGATATTCATCGTCGAAAGACCTCATCCACTGGACTCCGGAACGTTTCATCGAGGTGATGAAGGACACGACCACCGTGAACGTGTGGGCTCCGGAACTGTTCTACGACGATGTGAAGAAACAGTATATGATTATATGGGCTTCGTGTATACCAGGGAAATTCCCCGACGGGATAGAGGAGCACAAGAACAATCATCGTCTGTATTACTGCACGACTAAGGACTTCAAGACTTTCTCTGAATCACAGTTGCTCATCGACCCGGGCTTCAGTTGCATCGATGCAACGATGGTAAAGCGCGGCAAGGACGACTATGTGATGGTGTTGAAAGACAACACCCGCAAACAGCGCAACATTAAGGTGGCTTTCGCGAAGACGCCATATGGTCCGTGGAGTGCAGCATCGGAGGCTTTCACCCCGATGTACAGCGAGGGACCGTCTACGGCATACGTAAACGGATGGTGGTATATCTACTACGACTGGTACCGCCAGTTTATATACGGAGCGCAGCGCACAAAGGACTTCAAGCATTTCCAGGACCAGACGGGGGCTGTGTCGTTCCCCGAAGGACATAAGCACGGAACGGTGTTCATGGCTCCCGAGGAACTGGTTGACAACCTTATTAAATATAACTCCCGTGCCGTTCACTATACCGGCAACGACATATCATTGCCTGCACGCCACGACGGCGGACTATCGCCTGTTGTTGGAGTGCACACCATCGAGACGATGCGCGCCGAGAAGGGGGCGACATACAATCATCAGCCGATGATTGCATACTGGAAGGGAAAATTCTATATGCACTATCTCACTGACCCTCGACATGAGCATGAGGCCCCGGGAAAGACTATGCTGCAAACTTCCGACGACGGATATACGTGGTCGGAGCCTAAGGTGCTGTTCCCCGAATACAAAGTGCCCGACGGATTCGAAAAGCCTGAGAAATACCCCGGACTGAAGGCTAAGAACCTGATGGCTATAATGCACCAGCGAGTGGGCTGGTATGTGTCGAAAAAGACGGGTAAGCTTATCGCTATGGGCAACTATGTGGTATCGATGACGCCTAAGGACAACCCTACCGATGGAAACGGCATCGGCAGAGTGGTGAGGGAGATTAAACAGGACGGCTCGTTCGGACCGGTATATTTCATCTATTACAACCATGGATTCAGCGAGAAAAATACTGACTTCCCGTATTATAAAAAATCTAAGGACAAAGCTTTCGTCAAGGCTATCGACGAACTGCTTGCCGATCCTATGGCTCGCATGCAATGGGCTGAGGAGGCTGACCGAGGCGATGATATCCTGCCGCTGAAGACTCCTTATAAGGCGTTCTCCGGATATACTCTGCCCGACGGATGGAAGGTGGGACTGTGGAAACACGGACTGACGACCATCAGCTGCGACGGTGGCAACTCTTGGCGCACTCCGGCTAAGAGGGCACACGGATTTGTTACCTCTACGGGTAAGATATGGGGGCAGCGACTCTCTGACGGTACTTATGCCACGGTATATAACCCGGCGGAATACCGCTGGCCGCTCGCTATCTCGCTGAGCAGCGACGGACTGGAATATACTACGCTTAATCTCGTGAACGGCGAGGTTACGCCGGAACGACACGGCGGAAACTACAAAAACTACGGTCCGCAGTATACTCGCGGCATTCAGGAGGGCAACGGCACTCCTGCCGACGGCAACCTGTGGGTTACTTACAGCAACAACAAGGAGGACATGTGGGTGTCGCGCATCACGGTGCCTGTACAGACCAAGGCTACGACGCATGCTGACACCGATTTCTCTAAATTCTCTAAGCTCGCCGACATGGGCGACTGGAATATCTACTCTCCTAAATGGGCTCCGGTGGAGCTCGACGGACAGTGGCTGAAGCTTTCCGACAAGGACCCTTACGACTATGCCAAGGTGGAGCGCGTGATTCCGGAGACTAAGGAACTGACGGTGGAGTTTGACGTTATGCCGGGACAGGCCAACCACGGTGAACTCGACATCGAATTCCTCGACAACAGCGGACAGGCTTGCTCGCGCATCGTGCTCGATTCGCTTGGAGCCATAAAGGTGAAGGGCGGTCCGCGCTACGGCACGCTTGTGAAGAAATATTCTCCTGGCGAGACTTACCACATCAAGGCGGTGCTCTCTACCGACATGCACGCCGGCACTTACTACGTAAACGGCAAGAAGGTTACACAGCGCCAGTTTGACACTCCGATAAGGGAGATTTCAAGGGTGGTGTTCCGCACCGGACCATTGTTCAGCGAACCTAACAACGAGACTCCTGCCGACCAGGCTTTCGACATGCCGCGTGCCGACGAGAGCGACCCGATGGCTACTTTCCGTATCGCCAACGTGAAGACTGCGGCTGCCGATGCCGACGCACAGGCTGCGGTATTGAAGTTTGATAACTTCAAACCGTATGTTGACAAGTTCAACTCCATGGAGGACGAGAACATCAAGCAGGCTATTCCTAACTCTGAGTCGGCTGAATGGATGAGCCGGAACGTGCCGCTATTCGACTGTCCGCAAGATAATTTCAAGGAGATGTACTACTATCGTTGGTGGACATTGCGCAAGCATATCAAGCGCACTCCCGTGGGCTACGGAATGACGGAATTCCTCGTGCAGCGCTCTTATGCCGACCGCTACAACCTGATTGCCTGTGCCATCGGTCATCATGTGATGGAGACCCGCTGGCTGCGCGACACTACTTATATCAGTCAGATTCTCAACACCTGGTATCACGGCAACGACGGTAAGGCAATGCAGAAGATGGACAAGTTCAGTTCGTGGAACCCGGCTGCCGTGTATGAGGCTTACAAGGTGAACGGCAGCAAGAGTTTCTTGCTCAATCTAAAACCGTCGCTCGAAGAGGAATATGCCCGTTGGCAGAACACTCACCGTCTCGACAACGGATTGTACTGGCAGGAGGACGTACGCGACGGTATGGAGGAGAGTGCAAGCGGCGGAAGAAAGAAGAAGTTTGCACGTCCTACGATAAACAGCTATATGTATGGCAACGCCATGGCTCTCGCCGAAATGAACCGTCTGAGCGGCGATAACGGCAAGGCTGAAGAATACAAGAATGAGGCTGGTAGCTTGAAAAAACTTGTTGAGGAGAAACTGTGGAACAAGGATGACGCTTTCTTCGAGACGCTGAAGGGCGACTCGTCAGCTAACGTCAGAGAGGCTATCGGATTTATCCCTTGGTATTTCAACATGCCGGACGACAGGAAATTTGATGTGGCTTGGAAACAGGCCACCGACGAGAAGGGATTCTCGGCTCCTTACGGACTGACTACTTGTGAGCGTCGCTCACCGCTATTCCGCACCCACGGCACCGGCAAATGTGAATGGGACGGAGCGGTATGGCCTTTCGCTACAAGTCAGACGCTCACCGCCATGGGCAACTATATCAACGACTACCCTAACCCGATTGTTGGCAATAAGGATTTCTTCCATCAGATGGAAGTGTATGTAGAGAGTCAGCACCATCGTGGCAAACCATACATCGGCGAATATCTCGACGAGACTAACGGGGCATGGCTCATGGGCGACCGCGAGCGCAGCCGCTACTACAACCACTCTACTTTTAACGACCTGATGATTACGGGCATCTGCGGTTTGCGTCCGCAAACCGACGGCAGCATCGTGGTAAATCCTCTTCTGCCTGATGGCAAGTGGGACTGGTTCTGTCTCGACAACGTGCTCTATCATGGTCATAACATCTCTATCGTATACGACAAGACGGGCAACCATTATCGCCACGGCAAGGGTCTCGTTCTTCTCGTTGACGGCAAAAAGGTGGCACAGCGCAGCAATATCGGACGACTGGAATACAAGTTCTAATCTTTTCTGAATAGGCATAAAAGCAAATCCCGGAGTTATCCATACAATATTGATGGATAGCTTCGGGATTTGTTTTTGTATAACCTGTAACTGAACTTTCGGAGTTATAATCTTCCCCTCACCCTCCACTTCCGGGGCGGAGCAGTTACTCTTTCTGTTGAAAACAGAGATATTTTTCTCTAATTCAGTAACGACTAATTTGTAAGTTTATTGCGATTAAAGGTAACGACAAATTTGTAAGTTTATTGCAATTAAAGGTAACTGCTCCGCCACCGGAGGGGGAGGCGGGGGAGGGGAAGAACTGATTCCAACAAACAATATACCAGTTATGCGGAGATTATTATAGCTATTCTCCGCATAATTTGCGGAGAATACACCATTTATTCTCCGCAGAACTTGCGGAATAAAACAAAAAAGTGTAAGTTTGCAACTTGGAAGTATATAATAAAAATGTACAAGTAAATATATTTAGTATGTATATATGGCAGAATGAAAATTGGCCACACATGAAATGGCAAAACGACCAGTTGTTGTTATTGTTGGCTGATGCTAATACTTTAAGAGGTAAGCTTATGGGAAGACTCTCCATGTTCGGCATTGCAGCACAAGAAATGTCGATGCTGAATTCCATAACAAAAGAGATTGTTCACTCTGCCGAGATTGAAGGAGAAATATTAAACAGGGACAGCGTGCGATCATCTGTTGCAAGACAATTGGGATTGGAATATGATGGTTTGCCAAAGACAGACCACTATATTGAAGGTGTGGTACAGATAATGCTTGATGCCACGCAACATTATAAGGAGGTCATAAATACTGAAAGGCTCTTTTCTTGGCACAGGGCTCTTTTCCCCTACGGACAAAGCGGCTTATACAAAATAAGGGTTGGTGAATGGCGCACAGGTGACGAGCCGATGCAAGTTGTATCTGGAGCTATGGGTAAACAAAAGATACATTACGAAGCTCCTCCAAGTTGTGATGTTGACAGAATGATGGTGCAACTATTGGATTATATTAATGATGAACATAAGAATATCGACCCTTTGATAAAAGCTGCCGTAGTACATCTTTGGTTTGTCACCATACACCCGTTTGATGACGGCAACGGAAGATTGTGCCGTACGCTGACTGAGATGCTGTTGTCGAGAGCTGACAATACTTCTATGAGATTTTATAGTTTGTCATCTGAAATACTTAATCACCGGAAAGATTATTACGACATTCTTGAACATATCCAAAAGGGTGGGCTCGATATAACTGAATGGATAAAATGGTTTATAAATACTTTATCAAATGCCGTACAGAATGCTATTGACAAGACTGAGCACATAATGCTGAAAACAAAATTTTGGGATTCTCATACTGATATTCAGCTTAACAAGCGACAGAAAAAAGTCATTAATCTCTTGCTTGATGGCTTTGAAGGCAAGCTGAACTCTTCAAAGTGGTATAAAATAAACCATTGTTCGCAAGACACTGCAAACAGGGATATAAAAGATTTGATTGAAAAGCAGATTCTCAGAAAAACGGAGAGCGGAGGCAGAAGCACAAGCTATGAACTTTGCGACTTTTAGCAGCAGTCTTTATCTCTAACGTTAACGCATATTTATCTGTTTTGTCGTTTATAGACGATGAAAAGTATGTTGTTTTATCGTTTATAGACGACAAAAAATGTGTTATTTTAAGTAACAAGTCAAAATTATTTTATACAAGCGAAAATGGAGATAATATAAAAAAACAACAAGTACAACTTATACAACAAGTACAA
>DCBP01000040.1:56955-57094 GCA_002314055.1 Prevotella sp. UBA1104 | reverse complement strand
CTAATTGTGAATAGCTACTTATCGTTTATAAATGACAAAACACTTATCTTTACAAAAAAATATCTTTTAAGCGACAAGAAAAGTATGACAATAGATTTGATAAAATTACTAATAACAGAACCCGTTGGCGGAATTAATT
>DCBP01000040.1:36413-56790 GCA_002314055.1 Prevotella sp. UBA1104 | reverse complement strand
TTTACGACTACTGCAGATATAGGAATTTTGTGATTTTTAAAGATAAAACACTTGGAATTTTGTGATTTTGCTGTAACTTATGCACACATAATATACTGTATTAAGGGGCATTTCTATACTTTTCCTCATTTCCTCACTTTTCTCTTAAAACGGTTTGTAAAAAGAGAAATTAAGTAATCCTTGAAAGTGCCTACTTGATTATTTACGTTATAATCCAACGGCATTAATAGAAAAATAAATCCCTGTCAAGTATATTTTCACTTGGCAGGGATTTATATTACAACAATCGATTTCTAAATGCTTTTGACGAAAAAGCATTATAAATGCAGACATGTTATTTTAATGGACGTTTGTTTTTATAGTTCGTCCATCTTTAGTTTTGATAATATTAATACCATTGACAGGATTATTAATTTCACGACCTGTAGCATCATAACGTTTAGAATCTTGATAGTCTTTATCTTCATAAATACCATTTATTCCGCTCGTTACATTTATAACGCATGTTGCCATATAGCCGCCATCTTCTGTAACGACAGAAATTACTGCAGTTCCATATCCTGTACAAACGACCTTTCCATTGCTTACAATAGCAACTTTATTGTCTGACGAAGACCAAGTAACATTCTTGTTGCTTGCATCTTCTGGCAATACGCTTGCTGTAAGTTGTACTGATTCTCCAATTTCTGACAGTGAAATATTTTGCTTGTCAATGGTTATACCTGTTACAGGTTGAAGAACGGTTACAGTACATTCCGCCTTTAGTCCATTTGCATTTGTCGTGGCGATGATTTTCGTTGTTCCAGCCTTGTGGCCAGTAACAACACCTTCGTTTGTAACACTTGCAATTTCGCTGTCTTCAGAACTCCATGAAACAGTTTTATCATCTGCATCAATCGGCAATACGTTTACCTTCAAAGTTGTGGTTTCGCCAACTTTTATAGTTGATTCTTGTTTATCTAAAGTTATGGATGAAGGGAGAACAATTCTTTTTGTTGCCGTAACATTACAAGTGGCTACAAATGCTCCTTCTTCCGAAGTAGCAGTAATTTGAGCTGTACCATAACCTGTACAAGTTACTTTTCCATCAACAACAGTAGCAACACTTGTATCTGAAGATTTCCACGTAACATTCTTGTTATCTGCATCTGTCGGTAATATTATTGCTGTGAGTTGGACAGATGCTCCTATATCTGAGAAAGAAATATTTTCGTGGTCTAACGTTATTCCAGTAACAGGAACTTTTTCTTCGAGGATTGTGGCGTATGACCAGTATTTTGCTTTTTTGTAATTTTCAATACATCCTTTAGGTACATATATTGTTGATGATGAAAGGAAATCGTCTCTATATCCACTATTACTGATTTGTGGAGGTATCGGACTTTCTAAATGAATTTTTAGACTTAAAAAAAATGATTCGTCATGATCTGAACTATTGTGTCCGAAGACACATGAGCGATCTATTTTCGTGGTATTCTTAGACAGATATAATGTCGTGCTCTTTTTTAAACCGAATGAGCAAGTATATAATATACTTAAATCTTTGGGAAGTCTAATTGTATCCCCAATAAGTGTTCCCCTTATTGCTCTATGATCAATAAAATTTAAATTCTCAAGATTAATTTCTATACTGTCACAATAAAAAGTTCCTCCTCCTAAGCTTTTTATCCCTGAAGATAAATGTATTTTCTTAAATTGTTCTTTACGATAAAAATATGGTTCGATTGAATCTACACCTTCGCGTATATACAAATATTTTATATTGTTGCGCAAATAATATTTTGAAAGCATATTTATGTTTCCGCCAATTATTAAGGTATCCACCTTATCATAAAAACTATTAATACTATAGGACTCATTTGGACTTGAATCTATTTTCGAAATAGATATAGGTAATGCAATATAATCCATTCCATTAGCATTTCCTGAAAACATCTCATTATACAAAGTATTGTCTTCTTTTATTTTAAATGTATAGCTGTTTTTTTCACAATATACGTCGCCACCAGCAATGATATTGGCATTTGTTAAGTCTAAATGAGTTAGCGCTCTATTTGAGATAAGTTCTCTGATAAACTTAATATCAGTTCCATTTAAATACCCGGTAACAGTAAGATTCTTCACACTTTCTTGGTCTTTAAATGGTATTTTGTTTGATAACCAACCTGGATTTTGATTATCAATAACTAATGTGACATTTTGGGCAAATATTGTATTTATATTTGCCAAGACAAAAATGATTAATATACTTAAAATCTTATTCATAGCGTTCTTCTTATTTTTAAATTTTCAATATCATTAGGAGAAATTTTCTTCGCCAATTTTTTGGTTTGTCTCTTGACGGAATCAATTTTATCATGCTCGTTGAGATTCTTATTGACATTAGGTATGATAACTTTTCCTTCGTATTCTTTCTTATCTATAGAAAAAGAAACATCATATTCTTCTTTCATAAATTTTACTGAATTTAGTCGTTGATATAATATTCTCCATTTCGTTCGACAATGATATTTGCCGCCAATAAATCATAAAAGGCAGACATACTCATGCCATGTTCGTTGACAAACTGATGCACTTCATCTCTTGTTGCATGCCTATTGCATTTGATGAAACCTGTAATTTTCAAGCAAACTGAGTCTTTTAATAATTCTTTGCTCATACTTCAAACATTTTAAAAATTAAACAATATGTTTCGTTTAAAATGCGAGTGCCATGGTCTTTCTTTTACCTACGGATACAACACGTGGACGAAACCTGTCCACATTGCAGCCGTAGGAAAAGCTGAGAAAGACGACAAGTAACGTCCACGATATCGTGAACGTTCGCTATATATCGTTCTTTCAATGCTTGTTTTGAAATTTCCTACGTTCCAATGTGCATGACCGAATAGCAAACGCTAATTTTTTCAATAAAAACCTCATGCTCGGCAATTAGAAAGCAAGCTTTCATTGCTCTCGCTTAATCGGTTTTTTCCACAAAAACGGACTCAAACATCCGCTGATGTCATTATCCGATGCAAATATAGTAATTATTTTTGTACAACAATTATATTGTTGCCAAATTCTTTATCACTTTTCGTAAATCTATTTTTCAATCCATAGTCTATTCATGCATCCTTGTGTGTAAAACGTCTATATTTCTTTTGACATATTTCAGCATTGCCTAAATCTTTGATTTTTCAGATATAAATGCATTTAAAATACTCAAATCTGACAAATAATCTATGCTAAAATATTCAAATCCGACAAATAATATAAAATCATGAGAGTAGACGGAGCCAAAAATCATCACGGGGAACTGTACTTTTCCAATTATTTGCAAGTATACTTTAAAATAATTACGTATTTTTGCAAAGTATACTTTATAATAATTTTGAATTAGGATATTGTCGGAATGATTTTAGCATATCATTATAAATATTAAATCCAAAACTAAAATAAATAAAAAACAAACAATGAAGAAGAACTCACTACTTATAGCTGCCCTGCTTGCCGCTACGACATGCGGAGCACAGACTTTTGAAACGAAGTATGCACGACCGCTGGGCGACGTGCTTAACGATGTGGCAAAGCACTTTAACGTGAAACTGAAGTTTAATGTGGACACTACGGGACTGAAGCTCAATTATGCCGACTTCCGCATCCGTCCGTATTCTCTTGAGGAGACATTCGACAATATCCTCAAGCCATTCGACTTCTATGCCCTGAAGCAAAACGGCAACCTGTATAAGATAAAGCAGTATGAATATCCGCGCCGCCAACCGGCAGACGGAGAGAAACTCATACCGTATCTCGCCTCAAAATACAGCGACAAGGCTCAGTGGGAAGCACGCCGCGACACATTGCGCCGCGAAGTGAGGGAGCGACTCGGCATAGACCCGCTGCTGGCAAAATGTTCAAATGAGAAACCGCTCGTTTCTAAAATCAGGAAATACGACGGATATACGGTGCAGAATTTCTGCATGAAGACAGTAAACGGACATACCGTGAAGGGTTCTATATATGCTCCTATAGCCAAGGGAAAACATCCGCTGATTATCTGTCCGAACGGACATTTCCTTAACGGTCGCTACGGAAAGGTGCAACAGCAGCGACTGGGTACCCTCGCCCGTATGGGAGCCATCTGCGTAGACTTCGACCTTTGGGGATGGGGAGAGTCGGAAGATGAGGTAGGAGCCGAGGCTCACCATACCGCCGAGGCTCACCAGATGCAGGCTCTCAACGGAATACGTATTCTCGACTGGATGATAAAGCGGAAGGATGTAGACAAGACGCGCATCGGAGTGAATGGCGGTTCTGGTGGCGGCACACAGACCGTTCTGCTCACGGCCCTTGATTCTCGGTACACGGCAGCATGCCCGGTGGTAAGTCTGTCGTCGTGGTTCGACGGCGGATGCCCATGCGAAAGCGGAATGCCGATACAGCTTGCCGGTGGCGGAACATGCAATGCCGAGATTGCGGCAATGTTTGCACCAAAACCATTAGGACTCGTCAGCGACGGAGGCGACTGGACATCTACCACTCCGACCCTTGAACTGCCCTACCTACAGCGCATCTATGGCTTCTACGGCAAAAAAGAGAATGTCTCCGACGTTCACTTGCCCAAGGAGCGCCACGACTTCGGACCGAACAAGCGCAACGCCGTTTATGATTTTTTCATCAAGGTTTTCAAGCTCGACAGTTCGAAGCTCGATGAAAATAAGGTTACAATAGAAACAGAAGACCAACTGAGATTCTATCCTAAGAAGAAATAGAAAAGAAAAGTTCCAATAACCATTCAAATCCGGAATTGGTTATTGGAACTATTATTAACTAAACTCGGATTTAGTTTTCCCCTCACCCGCCTCCCCTTGTCAGGGGCGGAGCAGTTTCCTTTGACTGCTAAAGAACTTGCATATTTTTTTATTCGATAAACAAGTTGCTAATAATAATCATGCGAATCTTGTCAACAACAAATCCATTTGCTTTCAGATAGAAAGAGTAACTGCTCCGCCCCGGAGGGGAAGGCGGGGGGAGGGGAAGAACTAAATCAGAAACTTAAATTATTAAAGAATCAAAATCAAGTACTTAATATCTTGACTTTCCTATGATTAGCACAAAACATCACATAAATTACTTTACTGTTATCTTGTGGCAAACTGCTTTTCCTCCATCACGACTTTCAATAATATACATCCCCTTAGGCAAGGTCTCAAAGCCACAAACATCTTTTAATATCAGTTTTCCACTTACAGAGTAAACATTAAAAGTATCACTTCCGTTATCTCCGCCGATTGCCGAAATTCCGGTTGTCGACTTTGTTACGGTAAGGTTACCGCTGGTATAAGTCAGTTCGTAATTTGCAGCCTCACCGCCACTAACCGAAATAGGATATATACCTACAGGAGAATAAACGTCAGCCTCACAAGTAGCAACAGGCATTACGGTAAAGGCATCAGCAGCCGTCTCGTTATTCTTGAAACCATCGAAAGTCAAAGAGAACGTAGGATTCTCTTCACCTTCCGGACGAGTTGCATCCTCTACACCAACCGTCAGCGGAGCCTGCTTCACGATAAGGAAGCCATCCTCAAACTCCACAGCCTCATCAGTAATCGTACCTCTTGATATATGTATCGTATATCTGCCGGCAGGCGATGTTGGCGTAGCATCACAGGTAACCTCAGGCACACCCTCAACGAAATCGCCATTTATAGTATATCCCATCTTAGGATTCTCATCCCCGTATTTGCGCATCGAATTACGGGCTTTCACTGTAGTGCCGTATTCCACGATATTCTTGAAGTCGCCCCACTGCGAAGCACTCTTAAACTTCGCCGTAGAACCGGCACGCACATAAAGTGAACAACTCGTCTTGTTTATGCCATCGAAAGCTCCAGCTCCAGTGATAGCCACAGGTGTCTTGCTAACCACACGAATCTCGCTCACCGAACCACAATCGGCAAAAGCCCCCTCGGCAATAGATTCCAACTGACTGCCAAAGATGATTTTCTTAATTCTGTTTCTTGAAGAGAAAGCATACGCTCCAATCTTCGTAACATCGCCAGTTATGTTAAGTTTGTCGGCAATTCTCGGCAGAGAGCCAACGACCGTCTTGCCGTCAGTAGAATACAAGATATTGTCTTTCATCAAGAAGTCTGCATCCTTTGCCGGAACAAGTCTTACAGAATCCAGACGACTGCAATAAGCAAAGGCACCGCTACCAATAGACTTAATCCCGTCTGGCAGCAGCAACGTGCGCAGTGAGCAACCATAGAAAGCTTTCTTAGGTACTATGCTCTCCTTATCGATAAGCAGACCTTTCCCAGCCTCGTTTAGATAAGCATCACCGCCACTCACGATAGTAGCAGCAGTAAGATCAAGAGTTCTCAGTCCGCCCTCCGTCTTCTCTCCGAATTCATCACGGCCAGCCATAGTCCTAAGTGTCTTCAGATCAGTACCGTTTATCTTTCCCTCGATACGCAAGGTGTCATACTGGAAAATCATCTCCCCATTCAAGACAGAGCGCAGAGTTCCCGGAGCATTAACCTTAACAGTGTCAGAAATCATCTCCTTAGCCGGTTCCGGAGTAATATTGATAATAGCATCCTGGTTTCTTGAAAACTGGTATCCCGACGGGTTCAGCAGGGCAATGTCGTAATATCCGTCGTCTTCGCCTTCCCATCCCCAGTTGATATGCACCAGTCCGTCGCTGTCGTATCCGTCGAGAACAAAAGAATGTCCGCCCGACCAGTCGTCGCCACCATATATCACAGGCTGTCGTTTCGTAATCTGGTCATACATCAGTTCCATCCATTCCTTCTCGGAGTAATCTTTGCGCCAAACATATTTTGCATCCGTAAGACCGAAATACTTTCTCAGTCCTTCGGCAGTCTGGTCATGATACGCCCCACTGCCTTCCGGCGAATAGCTCATATTCGTAGACACCCCACAGTCTTTCATCAGCAAAGCCACGGCATCAGCCTGCTGAGAGGTATAGTTGCCTGGAGTATAAACGTCAATCATATTGTCCCAATCGAACTCGTCATTGCCAAAATCGGCAGTAACCGGAGTACCGCAGGTATTGTTAGCAGGATAATATATAGTTCGCGTACCTACTCCAGTCTTCGGACCTTTATGATAGTAAAGCACCTGAGCCGTTGATGTAGCCACACACCCGGTAAGACATCTGCCGGCAGTCCCCATCGGACATTGGTTCCAGTAAGGTTCCTCCTGTCCCCATCTTGACGAACAGAGTGCATCCACAGCAACATCATAGCGCGAGGCATCAGGCTTAGTAACGCGCAAAATCGGCGTATTGCTTTTAGCCGCAGCCTTCACAACCCCGTTGACAGCCTGTAGCCACCACTTGAAATTTTCATTAGAAATAGTTGATGAAATCCGGGCATCAGAATATCCCAATACCTCAGGAGCCATATCGTCAGTAGAGACAACAACGAATCCGCCACCGTCTTTTCCAAATATAACATACCCTTCATCACGGGTAATCTCCTTCACCGCCTGAGTAGCCGACGGAGCAGCCGCCTGTCCGGCAGTTCTTTTCAGCATTTTAGCAATCGCCACATCCCGCATCTGTTTATCCGTACGCGGCTTAGCCGAAGCGAAGTCAGCAAAAAGCGCCATTGCAGCAACAGCAATAGCAATCATGCCATAGCGTCGTTTGTCTGATGATATAATGTTGTTTGTCATAAATATAAATAGGAAAAAGTGTTATAATACTTAAAATGCCACATCCGTAACAAGAATTGCGGATGTGGCATTGATTATCTATTGGTTTTCATCTTAGCCACGAGGCTTTATCTGATGACAACCTTCTGGTCGTTGATGATATACGAACCGCTCTTGAGGTTCTTCAGCGACTTCATGTCAGTTCCGATAAGTTTGCCGTCGATAGTGTAAACATTGTAAGAAGAAGCCTTCAAAACATTCTCCACGTTATCGATGTCGGTAGTAATTGCCGTAGCAATTGTTGCCTCAGACTCACCGTCGGCGAATACGGCAGAAACAGCATATACATAAGTCTTGCCATACTCAGCAGTCTCGTCGGTAAACTCAACCTTGTCGGCATCGAGAGTCTTCAGGAGTTTGCCGTCGCGGTAAACCTTGTATCCTGTAACCTTACCAGAACCGGTTTCATAGTTGACGTCATCAATCATGAACATGAAGTTCGTAGCATTTGGAGTATTCTGGTGAATTGCGAAGCGAGTTGCTCCATCAGGAATATCAACAGTAACCTCTTCCCATGCACCGCTGCTTGCAGTGTGTGTGTCGCCAATCTTCACGAACTTGTCGATGTCGGTTCCATCCTTAGAGTAGAGTACATCGAATGTTTCAGGATACTCCTGAGATGATGTATTGTTGTTTGAAATCCAGAATGAAACAGTCTGCTTCTTTCCGCTCAGTGTCGGACTGATAAGCCAGTTGTCTGCATCGAAGAATTCCTCGCTCTCGCTATTCGGATCATACTTGTAGAACGAAGCAATATACTTGTTGCCTCCATGAGGAGTCAGCGAAGGATTTTTTTCGAGTACATCCTCAGAAATCCACTCGTTGAGAGGTTCTACCAATGTGAATGCAAAGCTCTGACCCTGAGTTGGGTAAGCATAGTTTTGGAACAAGGCTCCGTTCACAGCACCCTCCGGTGTAGAAGTTCCGGTCTTAGCCGTCCATTCGCCGAATTTGTCTACAGCCCAAGCATCGTAATCCTCGAATCCGTCGGAAACAACCTGTGCCTGTTCTGTTACGGCGCTCCATGAAACCTTGACAGTAGCATCGCCGTTGTCGGTTGCCGTTACAGTCTCAGGACGCGGTTTGTTAGAAACGGCGTATGCAAGAGTAGTCGACTTCGTATTGTCGTCAGGATTCAAGTCGTCGGCGTATGTCACCTCAGCCTTCAAATCAACAGATGTACCCTCGTCAAGAACACTTGTTGCATAATCGAACGAGTAGGTCTTTGAAGCAAACGGAGCGAGAGTTTCCTTCTCCTCCTTGCTGTCAACGAGCTTGTCGCCAGCATAGAGTTTCACGGTGTAGTTCTTGGCATCGTTGCTTCCGAAGTTAGTTACCGTCACGTCAACCTTTGCCGTCTCTCCCTTCTTAACCTTAGTAGGAGCAGAGATGTCGCTCAGAGTAACATCGCTCTCAAGGATGTCGCGAACGTAAACCTCATCAAGCAATACGCTTGTTTCAGCCTTAGCCGAAGCTGTGAACTTAACCATAATATAAGGTAGAGAAGTGTAGTCGCTCTTCAATGCAACCGACTTGCGAATCCACTTGCCGGCATCGGCAGCAGGAATCTTAGAGTAGTCGATAGTTTCAAGCACATCACTTGTTCCGTCTGGCTTCTGTGCAGAAACTACAATCTTGGCGTTGCTGCCGGCAGCAGCCTTGTGGCTGAACACGATCATCGGGTTGGTAGCACCTGCAAGGTTAATCTTTCCGGATGCGATAGTAGCATTATCCTCATCTGCAGTAGAAGCATATATGAAGCTACCGCCGTCGTTGTCAGAAGAGTCATCCTTTGTCAAGCCCATCTGAGAATTGCCGCTACGGCTTGTCCACCACATGTCGTAAGCAAGGTTACCGCCTGCAAGACTCTCGAAGAACGGGATATTGTATGGCTTACCTACTACGATGCCCGGTGTGAGCATGATGCTACTCTCGCCCTTGTCGTTGACAGCCGATACTCCGAACTGTACGAGATCCTGATCGCCTTCAGTGGTGTTATAGTCCATATCATACGACGTAGCGCCTTCATCCGTTGTTCCGGCGAGCTCCGTGTCGTACCCGTATGTACCAGCAATGAGGTTGTATACATTATGTTTCAGTGTCTGCGGGTCAACATATCCTCCGTTGGCACCTTCCTCAGATTTCTTCCATGATATATTAACAGATGTAGAGTTGTCGGCAGTGTTCAATCCAGATGGATCTCCCGGTTTGTCGATACCCACATATACTGTAACCTTCTTAGACTCACGACCAGTTCCGTCAGCATTCGAAGTAACGGCACTGTAGGTGTTGAATCCCTCAGCAGGTTCACGGTCGAAGAACGAAGCAACAGAACCGGCAGCAAGGTCTTTGTATTCCTTAATCACCTTTCCGTCGCGGCTTACAGTAACATTGACCTTACCGGAAAGTGCAGCACCTGTGATGTCCTTTGTAGGAGTGCGGAAGCTGATAGTAGCGCTCTTTGCTCCCTTTGCACCCGGTGTTACTGTCAACTCAGATATAGAATCTGGAGCTGTCGTTGCCATACCAGCACCTACGCTGATGTCGTCAACATCAAGATAGAACATGTCGGCATCGCTGATGGCATGGAATCCTACATAGAGATTGCCTGTTTCGTCGGCAGTAATCTCCTTTGAGTATTCTGTAAAGCCCTCTGTAGTAAGGTCGGTAGCCGGAAGTATCTCTTTTGTCATGCCCTCTGCGGTACTGCTATTGCCATATTTCACCTCGATACGCTCTGGCATCGAGCTCAAATATGACTGAGCCTTGAAGCTTACCTTATATACCTTACCCTTCTCTACCTTTATAGGTGGAGTGATAAGCCAGTCGTCGCCAGCGTTGGCACCACTGTATGCATATCTTGCAATACCGTTTCCTGCACTGTCTACGAAGCGCGACCAAGTGCGCTCATCGTTGTTAGCATCGATGATGTTGAAGAATGCAATAGACTCCTCGCTCTGGAAGTCCTCAGAATATGGCGGAGTGATGGCTTCACCATGAGTTTTATAGTCAGTACGTGTCTCCTTGCTCGTCGTTCTGCCGTTAGTAGCAGTAATACCGTATGAATAAGCGGAGAGTTTCCCGTCAGGAACCGTCTCAGTGAATTTCGTATCAGTCAAGCCTTCGGCAACGACCTTCTTGTCGGGATAACGAACAACATCGTATTTGATGTCGCCGATATATCCGTTGTTTATACCTGCTGTAACTGGCGACCATGAGAGGTCAACCTTACCTGTAGCATCGTCGATAGAGAAATTTACTCCGTCTACAGCTTTCGGCGTGTCGTAACCAACATACAGTGAAGTCTTGGCAGTAACACCCTTACCCTCAGCATTTGAAGGAGTGATGACGATTGTCTTCTTTCCGTCGGCAGCAAATGTAACGTCTTTTGTTACCGCGTCTCCTGCTGCTGCAGAACCAGAGGCAAGAGTTTCGGTGCCGGCTGTTATTGTATAGTCAACGTTGCCTGTAAGAGCGTCGCCCTTGGCATTTGTCGTAGGAATCTTGAAAGATACGGTACCCGTCAGCGAACCATCCTTGAAGTCTGCCTTCAAGTCGGTAACTGCAGCCGGTGCTCCGTCGGCTATAGCCTCTGGAACAGTGAGTGCTACAACAAGGTTCTGGTTAGTGAAATCTCCCACTTTCTCTGCAGCACCTGTCGTAAGGTTTACAGTATACAGTGCCGGTGCCGGAGTTCCCGTAACCTCTGTTGTTGCCCAATAGAAGGTGTTTGTCTTCTGGTCTATTTCACCGCTCTGGTAGTAAGCTCCATCAGCATCGGAAATTGTCAGTCCGGTTGCTCCCACGAGGGTTTCTGCTGCTGTCGATGTATCTATAGAATAGAGGTTACCGTCGGCAGCGATACCATAGAGCTTGTTATCGCTCGTGATACCGAGGGCAACATACTGGTTCTGCAGTGTTCCGATGGTTGTTCGCGTAGCATTGGCATAGTCGGCGATACCGAGTTCATAGCCATCCAAATTTGAATTGTAGAACTCTCCGTAGACTGTACCGTTTGGTGCTACTGCCGTTTCTGCAGCAATAAGAGTATAGTCTTCAAGACTTACAGCCTCTCCATCCTGCTCCCAAGTGTTAGTGTCGAATGTGTAGAGTGATGCAAAGATATATCCCCAGAACGAGATATAGTTTACGTAATAGAACTTGTCGCCGACTACTGCTCCTCCTCCGTTGGCGATAAGATTCTCGTTTACACCAAGCGGACTGACCGCGATGTTGTTTACGGCATTAAAACTGTAGAAGCCGTAAGCTTTATCATCGCCCCAAGTGTTGTCGTTGATTACGTTACCCCACAACTCTCTTCCGGATGTGTATTTCGCTGCCTTCAGCGGAACTCTCGGCGAGAGCTGCATCGGTGAAATCTTTTTTCCTGCAGCCACCTCGCGCAGACCTGAAGTATTCAGGCGATTCAGAATCCTCTGCTTGAAGAGTAGCGGATGCTGTGCCTGTACTTTCTTGTCGAGCTGGCGCTGCTGTGCAGGTGTAGCCTTTTTAGCTGTTTGTAACACGGAAGCCGGAATTGAGCTTCTCAAACCAAGTTCAAGTTTCTGAGCGTCTGTCTTGACCGGCAATAAAAGCATTGCCGCTGTCGCTCCTGTGATGATGAAGTTGAGTTTACTGTTCATAAGCGATAACTTTATGATTGGTTAATGTTCACTACCATGTACCTTTTCTCGCCATGGCAGAGTTGAAGCAAGCTTCACTCTGCTCATTTGGCTTAACGAAAACGTTCCTTTTGTTACTCAAAATTTCGATTGCAAAAATAAAGCTAATTTTAATTAAACGCAAGCTTTTGAAAGTTTTTCTTCTATTTTTATTGCAATTTCATCAATAAATACCACAAATATGGTACAAATCGTTTCCATATACCTTATATAATTAAAGAAAAGTTGATTTACAATATGTCATACCGCCATTAAGAATGGCTATACCATAAATCATACCGGCAGTAGCGTTTCTATCAAACGGCAGTAGCGTTTCTACCAAACACCGGCAGTGTTTCTATCTTGCACTAAAGGTGCATCTTTGCTTTAATTTTTTGATACTTCTTCAACAGTTCCGGTAAGCCATAAGAAAGTCCAGTTTCAATGGGATTCTTACGAAAGCCTAAAGCGGAAGACATGAATGTCGCTCTTATATACAAGAAAAAGTTTTTTTCTGGAAAAGTATCATTGTATCATTTTTTCGCTTTAAATTAAATATAACTTACTGTCTGTCTGTAAAATACAAGAATGATACTTTTCTTTTTGTTTTACAAGATGTATCATAAAATGTATCATCTAAGTATCATTGAAGAATTTGTCATCAAACCATCATTTATGCACCATATAATCCATATAAATAAAAGTCAAATACATTGCCCATTTTTATGCCCGCAGAGTGGGCAACCATTGCCCACGCCCTGGGGCATCAATGCCCAAGCTGTGGGCATCGGTGAAAAATGCATTCATGATACTTTTAATGATACTTCGATGATACTTATCAAGGCAGACAAGAATTCAAAGTTTCTGTATTTCACTGATTGTCAATTTGTTAAAACACCGCATTTCCAGGACAATGATACTTTGATACTTTTTTCTGAAAAAAATTTTATACGTACAACCTAAGTCCTAAATTCGGTTGTTACATCCTAATCCAAAGAAGGCAGAGAGGAAGAATAGAATCAGAAATGCCTCTATATAATAAGGTAGGAAACAAAGGGTACAATAAAAAGACTGAAACGTCTATATCTATAGACACATTATAATGTAATTCCGGAATTATGAAAAGAATATTTTTATCTACAATGACGGCAGCACTGTTGGTGAACAGCTATGCCGCCACTAATCCTACCGCAAATGGTATTAGGATTGTCGACCTCAGAACGGAGAGAATGGTTGCTCCGATGAGTATCGACACCCCTACCCCACGGCTGGGATGGAGAATCGAAAGCGACAAGAATGATGTCGTGCAGAAGACATACCACATCATCGTTTCTTCTACTAAGGAGAAGGCTATAAAATGCGACGGAGACCTGTGGAATGTAAAGGTTAATAGCGACAACTCGCAATGGGTTGAATATGCCGGCAAACAACTGCGCAGCAACACTACTTGCTACTGGCGAGTGAAGGTGGAAACATCGAAGGGGGCATCGGCATGGAGCGATGTGGCGATGTGGAACGTGGGACTGCTCACGGAGTCTGACTGGAGCGGACAGTGGATTGGATTTGACGCCGCTAAGCCTTGGGACAAGGAGGAAATTCACAGCCAGCTCTCGACAAGGTATCTCAGAAAAGAGTTTTCGCTCGACAAACCGGTGAAGAAAGCTACTCTGTATATCAGCGGACTGGGCATGTATGAAGCTTATATCAACGGAAAGAAAGTGGGCAACCAAGTTCTTGCGCCGGCGCCTACGGACTACCGTAAGACGGTTTTGTATAATGTCTTCGACGTGACCGGCATGCTGCAAAAAGACAATGCCATCGGTGTGGCTCTCGGAAACGGACGCTACTACACTATGCAGCAGAAGAAGAAACCGTATAAGATTACTAATTTCGGCTATCCGAAACTACGCGCAAACATTATAATTGAATTTGCCGACGGAACAAAGAAAACGGTATCTACCGACGCTAAATGGAAACTTAATGCCGACGGGGCTATTCGCTCCAACAATGAATATGACGGCGAAATATATGATGCACGAAAGGAGTTTAAAGACTGGACTACTACCGGATTCGATGACAAGGCTTGGGAGAAAGCCGAACGCGTAGCTATACCTACAGGAACGCTGCGCGGCACTATGATGCCTGGCATGAAAGTACTGAAACAGATGAAGGCACAAAGCATCACTATGCATGGCGACACGGCTATTATCGACCTCGGACAGAATATCGCCGGATGGCTGAAAATGAAAATCAGTAATGCGACGAACGGAGATTCTATAAAGATCAGATTTGCAGAAACCCTGACGAAGGACGGAAAGCTTTACCGCGATAACCTACGTAATGCTCTGTCTACCGACTGCTACGTGGCTGACGGTATGGAGAAGGGGAAATGGTGGAACCCTACTTTTGTTTACCACGGTTTCAGATATGCTGAGATTACAGGACTGAAGGACCCCAAGAAGGAAGACTTCATAGGTGAGGTGGTAAGCGACGAGATGGAGGAAATCGGAACGTTCTCTTGCTCTGACTCTATTCTGAACAAGGTTTACCATAATGCAAAATGGGGTATCCTTGCAAATTATAAAGGGATGCCAGTAGACTGTCCGCAGCGCGACGAAAGACAGCCGTGGCTCGGCGACAGGACAAGGGGTTGTCTGGGAGAGTCGTTTATCTTCGACAACAACCTGCTCTACAACAAATGGGACCGCGACATAACCGAGGCCCAGCGCGAGGACGGATGCATACCTGATGTTGCTCCGGCTTACTGGAACTACTATTCTGACAATATCACATGGCCGGCTGCCTTGCCGTTTTCTATGGAAATGCAATACGACCAGTTTGGCGACCGCTCAGCTATCAGCCGTTACTACCCGGCGGCAAAGAGATGGATTGACCACATGAGCTACCAGTATGAAAAGGACGGACTGATGCCACGCGACAAATACGGCGACTGGTGTGTGCCGCCTGAAGACATTAAGATGATTCATAGCCGCGACCCGAAACGCACAACCGACGGGACGCTGATTGCTACGGCTTATTACTATCTGCTGAACAAGAAAATGGCACGCTTTGCCAATATTCTCGGAAAGACAACAGACGCTGACGCATTCTCGAAGAAAGCTGAGGAGGTGAAGGAGGCTTTCAACAAGAAATTCCTTACCGTCAATAGAAATACGCACGAGGCTGACGGCGGACTGCTTTACCCGGACTCCACGTTCTACGGTAACAACACCTGTACGGCTAACCTATTGCCGTTTGCCTTCGGAATGATCGACAACCCGTATGTGAAGGAAGAGGTAGAGAAGAATATTCTGAAGAATATCATAACCCTGAACAAGGGGAGAATATCGTGCGGCGTTATCGGAGTGCAGTGGCTTATGCATGGTCTTACGGATATGGGAAGAGGCGACGTGGCATGGTTGCTCGCTACGAACAAGGCTTATCCGAGTTGGGGATATATGGCTGAAAACGGGGCTACTACGACTTGGGAGCTATGGAACGGAAACACGGCAAGTCCGAAGATGAACAGCGGAAACCACGTGATGCTGCTCGGCGACCTCGTGTCGTGGATTTATCAAGATCTCGGTGGTATCAACAGCGACCCGGAGAAACCGGGATACAAGCATATCATATTGAAGCCAGACTTCAATACCGACGAGATTGACGACATCAACTCTTCGTATATGAGCATTTACGGAAAAATCGTGAGCAAATGGAGAAAGGAAAACGGCTACGTGAAATGGAATGTTGAGATTCCGGCAAATACGACGGCTACGCTTTTCATGCCTGACGGTACGAAGACGAATATCGGCTCAGGTAAGTACTCCTTTACGGAAAAGCTGCCTTTGAGAGACAAGGATATCGTCTGCGACGAGTTCCTGTACACTAAGGCTTCGTTCCCGGAATGTCATTCGGCAACCATCGCCGAGGCGACTAACGGAGACTTGATTGCTACCTATTTCGGAGGTACGAAGGAGCGCAACCCTGACGTTTGTATCTGGGTAAGTCGTAAGGCTAAAGGAAGCAAAGTGTGGACAAAGCCGCAGATGGTGGCTGACGGAGTGATGAACGACTCGATACGCAAGGCTTGCTGGAACCCTGTGGTTTACCAGATTCCAAGGGGAGACCTCGTTATTTACTTTAAAATAGGAAGTAAAGTGAGCGACTGGACTGGATGGATGGTGCGCTCTAAGGACGGCGGTAAGACTTGGTCGAAAAGGGAACCGCTACAGAAAGGCTTCCTCGGACCGGTGAAGAATAAACCTGTAATGAGCAAAGGGAGAATCATCGCTCCGGCAAGTATCGAGGATAACGGATGGAGACTCTATTTTGAATATTCCGACGATATGGGAAAGACATGGAAACGTACGGATTTCGTAGAGGCTGACAGCATCGAGGTCGACGGAAAGAAGAAGCTGAAGGACCTTGCCATTCAACCGAGCATCATATTCTTGAAGGACGGTCGACTGGCTGCCGTGGCTCGTACAAGAAGTGAACATATTGGCATTACATTCAGTTCTGACAACGGGGAGACTTGGTCTAAACTGCGACTTATCGAAACTCCGAACAACAACAGCGGACTGGATGCCGTAACGCTACGCGACGGACTGCAGGTACTTATTTGCAACGACAGGCCGATTCCGCACGGAATTAAGAACGGCAAAGGACTACGTACTCCACTATCGATAATGACTTGTATGGACGGCGAGCACTGGAACCACAGAATTACACTCGAGGACTCTCCTGTAAGCCAATATTCTTATCCGTCGATTATCCAGACTTCCGACGGACATATCCACTGCATATACACTTGGCGCAGACAAAGAATTAAACACGTGGAAATTGTTATGGATTAGATTAGGGATTATTAGTATATAGATTGCATTAGTCTTATCTGTTCTATTAGTCTTATCTATCCTATTAGTCCTATCTATCCTATTAGTCCTATCAATAAATTAAAAAAAATGAGAAAAATATTATTTGCGATAACATTCGCACTTTTATCATCAAGTCTAAATACCGTCGCAGCCTCCTCTCCCCTTGGAGGGATTGAGGGGGGCTCCACGGCCTCCACTGAAGGGACCTCTTCCGTTGCCGGTTTCTTCCCCCTGCGAAACAGCGGACGAATAGTATATAACTTTAATCAAGGTTGGCGCTTTCATCTCGGCGATGTCAACGGGGCTGAAGCACAAGACTTCAACGATTCTAAATGGGAAGTGGTATGCGCTCCGCACACCTCTCGTCTGGAGCCCTCAGAGGCAAGTGGCGGCAGAAACTACCAGGGCATAACATGGTATCGGAAACATTTTTCTGTTCCTTCTGACATGAAAGGGAAGGACATTACCGTTTATTTCGAGGCCATCATGGGCAAACAGGATATCTTCGTAAACGGAAAGAAGGTTCTCTCCCACCTCGGGGGATATCTGCCTATTATCGTTAATCTGACAAAGCTCGGAGTGAAGGCTGGCGATAACTGTATCATAGCTGTGAAGGCTGATAATAGCGACGACAAAAGCTATCCGCCAGGAAAGAAACAGGCAGCCCTCGACTTCTGCTATCATGGCGGAATGTATCGCGACGTATGGCTCATCGGCAAGTCGCCGGTTGCCATTACTGATGCCAACGAACATAATGAGGTTGCCGGCGGAGGAGTGTTCCTCCACTACGACAATATCTCGGAAAAGAAGGCTGATGTTTTTGTCAATGTTGAGGTTGGCAACAAGTCTAACTCCACCGTCTCGCCTACTGTAGTGGTAAGGATAAAGGATAAGACGGGAAAGATTATTGCTACGCTGAAACAGAAGAACAATGTTTCTGCCAACAACTCTACGCTCTACACTCTACATTCTACATTGAAGAATCCGCACCTGTGGAGCCCGGAGTCGCCATATCTCTATAATGTGGAAATCAGCGTATCGAATGGCGGAAAGGTTCTTGATGGGGGTATTGTACGCATGGGTATCCGCAACGCTGAATTTTGCGGAAAGGATGGCTTCTGGCTCAACGGCAAACCATATCATCAGCTCATCGGTGGCAACCGCCATCAGGATTTTGCTTATGTGGGCAATGCTCTGCCAAACTCTCAGCAGTGGCGCGACGCCAAGCGACTAAAGGATGCCGGAATGACTATCATCCGCACGGCCCACTATCCGCAGGACCCAGCTTTTATGGATGCCTGCGATGAACTGGGACTGTTTATCATTGTGGCTACACCGGGATGGCAGTATTGGAACAAGGATCCTAAGTTTGGCGAACTGGTGCATGAGAATACCCGTCAGATTATTCGTCGCGACCGTAACCATACGAGTGTGCTGATGTGGGAACCTATCCTCAACGAGACTCGGTATCCGGAGGACTTTGCACTCAAGGCACTTGACATTACAAGAGAGGAGTTTCCTTATCCCGGACGACCTGTTGCCGTGGCTGACATGAACTCGGCTGGAGTAAAGGAAAATTATGACGTGGTTTATGGTTGGACTGACGACATCGGCAAAGAGGGCACACCGACAGACAAGTGTGTGTTTACCCGCGAATTTGGTGAGATGGTAGACGACTGGTATGCTCACAACTGCTTGAACCGTGCGGCACGTTCTTGGGGCGAAAAGCCAATGCTTACAGCGGCTCTATCGCTCTGCGACACTTACGGCGAGATGTTCCACAACCAGCGACAGTTTATTGGCGGTTGCCAGTGGCACCCGTTCGACCATCAGCGCGGATATCATCCTGACCCATATTACGGAGGTATCTATGATGCTTTCCGACAGAAGAAATATGCCTTTGAGATGTTCCGCTCACAAGACCGCACGGCGGAACCTATGGTGTTTGTGGCTAACGAGATGACTCAGTTCTCCGACAACGACGTGGTGGTGTTCTCTAATTGCGACAGCGTGCGTCTCACTCAGTTTGAGGGCGACAAAGTTATGACGCTTCCTGTGGTTCATGATGCAAACGACAAACCTTGTGCTCCGGTGGTATTCAAGGACTTTTGGAATTTCTGGAAGGCTCGCGAATACAGCTACAAGCAGCGAAACTGGCAGCGCGTTAGTCTGCTTGCCGAAGGAATTAAAAATGGCAAAGTGGTTTGCTC
This sequence comes from Prevotella sp. UBA1104, assembly GCA_002314055.1. Classification (GTDB taxonomy): domain Bacteria; phylum Bacteroidota; class Bacteroidia; order Bacteroidales; family Bacteroidaceae; genus Prevotella. The sequence goes on along the minus strand of DCBP01000040.1, from coordinate 37,318 downwards.
GGAAAAGAAGATGCCGTCGCGCCGTTCCACAAAGATTCGTCTTTATGCCGACAAAATGGGAAAGGAGCTTACTGCCGACGGTAGCGACTTCATCGTTGTGGTGGCTGAGATTACCGACGACAACGGCAACGTGAAACGTCTTGCAAAAGACAATATCGAATTTTCGGTAGAAGGCGAAGGCAGGATTATCGGCGACGAGTCTATCCTTGCCAATCCGCGCGCTGTGGAATGGGGAAGCGCACCTGTGCTCATTCAGGCAACCGACAAACCGGGTAAGATAACTATCCATGCCCATAGTGCTTTCGACGGTGTTTATGCTCCGGCAGAGGCTACGCTCACGATTGAGAGTGCTCCGGCACTGTTGCCGAAATGTTATACTGATAAACCTACTGCAAAATATTATAGAACGGCAACATCTTCATCAACTGATACGAAGCAGATGACCGACGAGGAACGGCAGCGCACACTTGAGGAAGTTAACAGACAGCAAATGGATTTCGGAATACAATAAAAAGACAAGAGCCACGACATCGTTTATAATGCCGTGGCTCTTTATTTTCCTATATAATTTATAGGCAATATGGATTCCTATAATAAAATACAAAAATCATTTTCTCTGAAGGAACACTAAATTCTATCTATAACAAGAAACACAGTTTCTGACTTTTGAACTTCTCAAATCAAAGCAATTCTTTGATTTTATCCTCTGAAAGTCCTGTTATCTGCGAGATTTGCGACAATGGAAGTTTTGCAGCAAGCATTCCTCTTGCTATCTCTATATTACGCTTGTCTATTCCCATAGCAATCCCTTCCGTACGACCTTCTGCAATTCCGGCTGCTCGACCTTCTGCAATTCCAGCTGCACGACCTTCTGCAATTCCGGCTGCTCGACCTTCTGCTCGACC
>DCBP01000040.1:22622-36357 GCA_002314055.1 Prevotella sp. UBA1104 | reverse complement strand
TCGACCTTCTGCTCGACCTTCTTCATATCCTTCGTCGCGACTTGTATCAAGCACGCTACGCTGATAACGGAGCGACTCCATGTGTCGCTCATAATCGTTGCGTTCAGCAATACTCAGAGAATCTACACGCAGACATTCACGTGCCTCACTAAGTCCTGGTGCTGTTGCTTCGGGAGCTATCGAACCGGTTTTCAAGAATTCTATCCATTCGTCGAGTGGAGTCGTCGCCACTTTGTCAAAGTCATTGACACGAAGCACATAATATTCAGGGAAAAGATCACCGGCTTCTTTCTGCTGCAAGGCTTCGCTTTTATGCAATCCAAAGAATCGCTCATTCTGGCGCACTGACAATTTCAGTATATCGTTTGAATCATGCAGTCCTCTGAAGTCGGTTTTGCCATGATACACATAGTCATTGCCCTGCCCCAATTCAAAATACACGATATTAATGCTATACACTTTGCGCACCTTGTCGTAGTCGTTGCCAAGGCTGATATAATCCGTTATAGCCTTCGACACTCCATACAGCATACGATGGAAGTATGTTAGTTCACGGTTATTTTGTATTTCGATGATGGTAAGCTCTCCTTTATCGCTCTCAGCAAGCACATCAACGCGGTTGAACTTGTCGTCTTCCGTTTCTTGATTTGATTCACTCTCAAGAAACTTCAAAATTGTATACTTGCGACCAAGAAGTGAAGTCATAAGTCCCTCAAGCACGGCATGGTTCGCCTTGTTGCGAAGCATGCGTTTCATAGCCCAGTCAAATCGTATATAATTTTCCATAATGCATATATATTTCTATTCGATACCTTTTAAACTGCTACAAATTTATACATTTTAGTTCAAATTATAGCCATAACGAACAAAATATAAACACTTTTTTATAACTTTGCACAAACTATATGGCATCTCGGGATAAGTAATGAATAAATTCTGAATTACAACTCTTATATTGGTAATTCTTATTATCATCTCGATTTGCACTATCTTCACAAATACATTTAAACAAGAAAAACATGACAAGAGAAGAAACTGTACTTAGCTATTTGCGTGAACACGACATTCCGTTTACTAATTATAATCACCCCGAAGGCAAAACCATTGAGGAAGCAAGGCGCTGGTGGAAGGATGACGGCAGCATGCACTGCAAGAACCTCTTTTTTCGCAACCATAAGGGTAACCGCCACTATCTGGTATGCTTCGACTGCGACCACGACCTTGCAATACACGACCTTGAGCACTTACTAAAAGAATCGCTCATCGCAAAGGGCCTGCCGTCTTGCGGCAAACTGTCGTTTGCTTCACCGGAACGAATGATGAAATATCTTGGACTGGAACCGGGTAGCGTATCTCCTTTCGGCCTCATCAACGACGCGGAAAACCATGTGCATTTGTTTCTTGACGAGAACATCAAGAATGCCCCTACCCTATCTTTCCATCCCAACGACTGCCGCGGAACGGTTGTTATCAAGAGGGATGATTTTGAGCATTATCTCAAGATTGTGGGCAACGAATATGAATACATCAAACTCTATTAAGCCTCTTCAAAGTTCCACTTTCGTCTACCCTCGGGAAATCAAATCATGACACAAGAATATCATAAACTAAAGTTTTTATAACAAATATTACAGACATTTTTACCTTTTTCCCGTATTCTGCAAGATTTGCACCATAAAAGTTTTCTCGATTAGAAAAATTAGATTAAATTTGCACTATATATTAAATATGTCAAAACTGGCATAACCTATAAGCCTAATAACAAAATAACAATCATTGCAGTGACGGAATCTTGCTACCTAAAAGAACAAGTATGCCGGCACACAAAAGCAACCAAGAATTTAACACTAACAAAATCAAATAACTTTAAAGTTTAATTTATGACAACAAAACAACTATCACTACATTGCAAGACGTGGGGAATGCTGTGTCTTGCAGGTGGAGCGCTGACGATGGCATCCTGTGCACAGGATGACTTGACTGGCGAGAAATTCGACAGCGGGGTGTACAACACGCAACTCGAAGCACCATCAGTTGATGACATTACAATTACTCCAAATTCCGACGGGACTGTACAGACCATCGCATGGCCTGTTGTAGACGGTGCCGGAGGCTATCACGCAATTCTGAAGAATCTCGACAATGACGAAATTCTAAAGGATACTCTAATCGACGGAATATCGTTTACTGCAAAACGTATGGAAGACACAAACTACCAGCTGTCGCTTGCCGTGCTTGACAACGAAGAAAAGCACAACAAGGGAACAGAAGCTGTGGAAAAGGCTTTCAATACATTCACAACATCTTTCCAGACAATACCAGCCGGCGATTTGGCGACATATTTCAAAGAGAATCCAGTTCCCGAGGATGCGATAACAGAAATGCTTTATTATGACTTGCAACCAGGAGGTGAATACACCCTTTCTGAAAACATAGACTTCAGAAACAAGCGAGTTGCACTGCGCACCCCAAATGGCAACAACCATGCCAAAATTACATACACAGGAAAGGTTAGTATAAAGACTGGAACTTTGTTCACTTTAAAATATGTAGACATCGATGCGTCCCAGTCGGAAAACCCAGTGATAGCATTAAGTGAAACTCCCGACGAGAACATCAAAGGCCTAAAAAACCAGATTGAAAACAACAAAGAAACGACTAAACCTTCCAACTACTATAACATTCTTGGTGCTATAACAATCAACGGATGTAATATAACTGGAGTCAACAATAACCTTGTGTACGACAGCAATGTAAAATATTGTCTCGAAAGTTTGATAATAAACAATTCTACAATCCACCTTACACTAAGCAGCAATACAAACATTAGCGGAAATGCCGTGATTTACTTTAAGGGAGGATATGCCAACACTTTACAGGTTGCAAATTCTACATTCTGGAACACTGGAGATGCCGATGCCAAATATTTCGTACAATATAACAACGACGGTCGTGCTGTCCGTGGCGGATATACAAATAGTTGGGTGAATTTCCTCAACAGTACATTCTATAATATAGCAAAAGCAGGACAATGGGCAAACTACGGAGGATTCAACGGACAGAAATGCTCTTGCTTCGACGTTGAAAAATGTATCTTCGTAGACTGTGGAAACAAACAAGTAATACGACGCATCTTGGGCGGACGCGGACCTGCTACATATGCAACAGCTATAACGAACTACAACACATATATGTTCAACGGCGAATTTGAAAGTACAGGTGGCATTGTTGAAACATACGACCTCAGTGGTAATGCAATAGAAGAAGACCCGAGCTTCAAGGATGCTGCAAACGGCGACTTTACCGTGAGCGGAGCTGCACAGATTGCAAACAAGACCGGTGACCCTCGCTGGCTTCCTTCTGCAGAATAACCAGCCATAAGGCTTAACTTATAATCGAAATAAAAAAGACACAGAATATGAAAAGAAAAACTTTGATAAGTTTATGCTTCGGCTGCATGGCATTGGTATCAACTCCAATCTATGCCCAGCAAAACCAAACTATAAAAGGTACCGTTGTTGACCAAAACGGTGAACCTATCATCGGTGCATCCGTACGTATTGTCGGAAAGAAAGGCGACAATGTTGGCGTTATCACTGATATTGACGGTAACTATTCCATCACGGCTCCAAAAGGAAGCAAAGTAACCATATCATATATAGGATATTTACCACAGACTGTAACTCCTGGCGGAAAGACCCAGCTGAAAGAGGACTCTCAAAATCTTGAAGAGGTGGTGGTTGTAGGTTACGGCACTCAGAAGAAGGCTCACCTGACGGGTTCCGTAGGCACTGTTCCTATGGACGACATCAAGGACCTCTCCGGAGCAAGTCTCGCTTCTGCCCTGTCGGGTCTTATCAACGGTGTGAGCGTTAGCGGAGGTGACCGTCAAGTGGGCGAGAGTTCGAGTATCACAATCCGCGACGGTGGCGTGCTACACGACTTTACCGGCAATGCTGCCGGACCTTTGTATGTTATCGACGGCTATGTCTATCCTAACGATATAAAGAACCTCGGAGAGGAGGCTTTCAATAACCTCGACCCTTCTGAGGTGGAAAACATCTCAGTATTGAAGGACGCATCGGCAGCTGTCTACGGTGCACGAGCAGCCAACGGTGTTATACTCGTAACAACAAAAAGAGGAAAAATGGGAGCGCCGCGCATCTCTTACAACGGAACTTTCGGTATCACGGATGCCGTGTCTACTCCAAAGATGCTCAACTCTTACAACTACGGCCGTCTGTATAACATCATGACGGACAACGACCCGAGAAGTACATCGCTCAACCGCACGACATCTCTTTTCCAAGCCGACGAACTTGAGGCTATGAAGAGCCTCAACTATGACTTGCTCGACAAATACTGGGACACGGGTGTTACACAGCAGCACAGCGTGAACGTGAGCGGTGCATCTGACAAAGTGAATTACTTTGGAGGTATCTCTTACTTCACACAGGACGGTAACCTCGGCAAACTCGACTACGACCGATGGAACTACCGCGCAGGAATCGACGTAAAAATAAGCAAGAACCTGAAGGCTAATCTCAACGTGAGCGGAAACTTCAGCAAACTGAATAAACCGAACAACTCTATCGGAAGCGGTGGTTTAGAGAACGACTACCGTAACTTGTTGTATCGTCCACACTATATTCCGGAAACGGTAAACGGCATGCCTATCCTCGCATACGGTCCGAGCAACTCTCAGGTAAACGAGTCGCAGATTTACTCCTACAACCTGATGCAGAACAACGGCGACTATGCCGAGACGAAAACTAACAACATGACCATCAACGCCGGATTGGAGTACGACTTCGAATGGAGCAAGATTCTGAAAGGTCTTAAGCTGAAATTCACATATTCAAAGAGTATCAACAATGACAAGGGCAACCAGTACGGCTCTAAGTTTACTCTATACAAGATGATGAACCGCACGGGAAGCGGACAGCATCTGTACACACCGATTGCCGGTGAAGACTACAACGGCTATCTAACGTCTGACAATTTCGAACCTTCCACTTTCGACAACGGCGACTATATCTCACGTACCATGTCGAGAATGGACAACTATCAGATGAACTTCACTGTAAGCTACGGACGTAAATTCGGACAACACGACATCAATGCCCTCTTCTCTATCGAGAAATCTGAATCGGAGCTCGAGGATTTGGGTGGTCATGCCACACAACCTTATTCATTCACCAACTTCCAGTCTAACGGTGCATCTGGCACCAAGACTCCGAGCTGGACAAGAAGCGAATCTGGAAGTCTTTCATACATCGGCCGTATAAACTATGCTTATGCCGACAAGTATCTGTTTGAGTTCCTTATTCGTTCCGACGCTTCCACCAAGTTCGCCCCGAAAAACTATTGGGGAGTCTTCCCGTCAGCCAGTGTTGGTTGGGTAATGTCGCAAGAGAAGTGGTTCAACAAAGCTCTTCCGTGGGTTGACTTTCTGAAACTGAGAGGATCATTCGGTCTTACAGGCCGCGACAATACTACGGCATGGCTCTGGATGCAGCACTATGGCATATGGAACAAGACAAGCGACAACGCCGTATTCGGCGAAGGGACGACAAATACCGGACAGTCTATCAGAATGGACAACGGCAATGCTGACGTGAACTATAACGTGCACTGGGACAAGTCTTACAAGGCCAATTTCGGTATTGACTTCAACGTACTCAACAGCCGTCTTGCCGTTACACTCGAGGCTTACAAGGTTTGGAACCGCGAGATGTTCATGAACATGTCGCAAACTGTTCCGGCTACGGTTGGCTGTCTCTCGGCTTCGACAAACCTCGGAGAAATCAACAACTGGGGATATGAGGCAAGTATCACATGGAGAGACAGGATTGGAAAGGACTTCAAATACCGCATCGGCGTAAACTTCGGATATAGCGACAACAAAGTATTGAAGAGCGACTTCGCAACCGACTATAAATACCGCACCGTACAAAAAGGCGACCGCTTTGATGTAGGAACATGGGGTATGGAATGTCTCGGAATGTTCCGTAGCTATCAGGAAATCCAGGAGTATGTAAAGAAATACAACATCACAAGCTACATGGGTATGGCTCCTGACCAGATTAAACCTGGTATGCTTATTTACAAGGATGTTCGCGGTGCAGGTGGCGAAGGTGCTGCTGATGGTGTAGTTGATGCAAACGACGATCAGGTACGACTTTCCTACCGTGCAAGTAATCCTTACGGATTTACCACAAATCTCAATGCTGAATGGAAGGGACTTTCCATCACGGCACAGTTCAGTGCAAGCTGGGGTTCTAAGACAGTTATCCCATCTTCTGCATTGAAGACATCTTACGGCATTGAAGCTCAGAACATGCCTTCGTTCTGGAATCCGGACAAGGTGTTCGTATACAAGGATATAACGGACGGCAGCGGAAATGTTGTAATGTCAGAGAACAGCAACGGAGAATTGCCTAACCCTTCATACAATATCAACAGCGTAGCTTCAAGCTTCTGGACAGTAAGCGGCACAAGAGTTACTCTCAACCGTCTGACTCTTGCTTACAAGTTACCAAAGATGTCTTGGTTCAAGACTTTAGGCTTGGAAAGCGCAAGGGTTAATGTTACCGGTCAGAACCTTATTAGCTTCTACAACCCGTATCCAGACAACTTTATCGACCCGATGTGTAGCTACGGTAGCTATCCTAAACTCCGCAAATGGACTATCGGTGTGAACTTAACTTTCTAAACTAAAAAATGAAATACATAATGAACAAGAATATAATTAAAGTTTGCAGCATCGCATTCGCAGCTTCTTTACTTGCATCATGTAGCGACAGCTTTCTTGAAAACAAGAAAGACAATAACAACGTGAACAAAGAGGTCTACAATGACTTTACAGGAGCTCAATTGCGTGTTAACTCAATATACGGTCAATGCCTGCCAAACCCTAATACAGCATCGGCTTGGAACAACAATTGTACAGGTCTTGCATCCGACATCCAGTCGAAAGCAACTGAGGAATACTGTGGTATCAGCAGCAGTAGCGAACAAAGTTTTGTGAACCCGCTTTATGAACTTGACGCACAAACAGGCAATGTTGTTCCCGACTATTTCACAAATGAGCAGAAAAACCTCTCTAATGTATGGGGGCGCATCCGCAACATCAACGACTGCATTGCCGGACTTGAAGGATGCACTCTAAGTCAGGCTGACAAGGATAAATTGCTCGGACAGGCTTTTTTCTTCCGTGCATGGTGCTATTATCAACTGGTAAAATGGTATGGCGGTGTGCCTATCATCAAGGAAGTACAGGAAACATCTGCAAGTTCGTTTACTCCGCGCTCCTCGGCAAAAGAGTGTTTCGACTTTATCATCGAAGACCTCGACAAATCTGCAGAACTGCTCACAGCAGCTACAACTCACGGCGGTTGGGACTCAAGTAACTGGGGACGTGTAACTTCAGGTACTGCCCTGGCACTTAAAGGCAGGGTGATGAACCTTTGGGCAAGTCCGATGTTCAACCGAACAAACGACGTAACACGCTGGGAAAAGGCATACGAGGCTATCAAGGCAAGTATTCCTGTGCTCAATGCATGCGGAAACGACCTTTATACCTCTGCCGATAATATCAACGCTTCTGCATTTGCTACGCTTTTCGGACAGGTAAGGAATTGTGAGGACGTTTTTGTAACGCTCTTCAACACCGAAGATCCAATGCAGAGCGGTGAGGCTGGCGACAAGGGAAAGAACAATTACTGGGAGAACAATATCCGTCCGGCTAATACAAACAACAGAAGTGGCGGAATGGAGCCATCGGCAATGATTATCGACATGTTCCCTATGGCAGACGGTAAGTTGCCTTCTTCGGTAGATACATACTCTAAACTCGAAAAGTCATCTATGCAATATGACCGTGAGCACCCGTTCATGAACCGCGACCCGCGTTTCTACCGTACTTTCGCCTTCCCTGGCGTACGCTGGACTTACAACGGCGATGCGAGTCAAGGTGGTGTAAACAAAAATCCGCAGGGAGGAGAAGACTATGCTCTATGGAACTATGTGTGGTACACCGATAAAAATGATGTTGGAAACGTAGAAAGCGGTGAGTCTTACGGTGCAGACAACCTGCTGAAAAACAAAAAAGGAATGTATGTAAGAAAACGTACGAGCGACTACGACCTCAACTCTGCCCTCTACGTTTACAATAGCGGATACACCCGCGGAGCTTTTGCACGCTCAGCTTCTCCTTACATTGAGATTCGCTATGCTGAGGTGCTGCTCAACTATGCCGAAGCAGCATGCGGTGCCGGACATCTCGACGAGGCTGTAGCACAGCTACAAAAAATCCGCTCACGTGTAGGTTATACTGCCGACAACAACTACGGCCTGCCGACGAACCTTACTTCTGATCAGGCTGCCTGCATGAGTGCCATACTTCTGGAGCGTCAGATTGAATTGGCTTACGAGGGCAAGCGTTTCGATGATATGCGTCGCTGGATGCTCTTCGATGGTGGTGCAGTAAAGGTTCCTGGTGCTCCTGAAAGTTGGACTCTTACTGGCTGGGGCGGAAACACATGTACATGGCTTGGATTCAAGCAGTTCAACGGACAGCGCCGTGAACGCATGGAGTTCCGCGTTGCCGACAAATGGGGCACGGGAAGCACGACATACGAGTCTGATCCGCTGTTAGTAAACAATGTTGAGCGCTGCGCTCCTATCGATCTGCGCAAGCCGATTGCCGAACAGCAGGAAGTTTTGAAAGGTTGGTATAATGACAACTTGAAGCGCAAAGACAACAAGGGCGATGGCAGAAATGCCGACCATATAACAGACTTGACTATTGACTACCGCGCAAAATATTACTTCCTTGGTTTCTCTCTCGGAGCAATGAACCGTAACGACTCTCGTCTTCAGCAGACAATCGGCTGGACGGACAACAGAAGCGGCAACGGCACTTTCGACCCTCTGGCTGAATAATCCCCACGTAAGATTTAAACATAAAAACATAATAAAAGGCACGCATGAAATATTGCGTGCCTTTTTATTTCATAAAACAAAAATATCTATATACGTTTTCATTCTCTTTACTATAGCGTTGCAACTCTGTCAGTTGAGTATTTTTACTCAGCGCATTAAGTAATTTTACTCAGCGCATTAAGTAATTTTACTCAGCGCATTGAGTAATTTTACTCAGTCCGCTGAGTAAATTCGCTGCAAATATACAAATTAATTAGTATGATTAAACGAAAAAAAAGAAAAATCAAAGGAATTATTCACTCACGTCGAGACACACATAAACCGATTTTTCTTGTTCAAATAAGATATTTGTTGTAATTTAGCAACACGAAAACATTACAAAAACAAGACGTGGAACGTTATATTACATGGATAACTCAGAAAACAGTAATTGAATATGAACAATAAAAAAATTATCCTGATGTCGCTCGCATTCACACTGTGCACGGCGGCATGGGCAGGAGGAAAACAAAAGAAAGAGGTGTTCATCCCCATGGACTACTCTACTTGCGGATACCATGCATCGGAGCGAGGCATTCCCGATGTGAGAAACGTGGTGACGGTGAGAAATGCCGAGGGCAACTGTAGCCAGAGATTGCAAAAGGCCATCGACTACGTTTCGTCGCTGAAGCCCGACAAAAACGGACACCGCGGAACGGTGCTCATAGGCGAAGGCATTTTTTATCTTGACCAACCGCTGAGAATAACCCGTTCGGGAGTGGTGCTCCGCGGTATGGGAAAGAAGAAGACCCGACTCGTGAAGAGAGGTTTCGACCGCGGAGCCCTTGTATATATAGAGGGGCAAAACGCATTTACGAAGGGCGACACACTGAAGATTACTGACGAGAAGCTGAAAGCCGGAAGCCGTACAATTTCTCTCGAAGCCGGCGGCATGCTGAAAGCCGGCGACAGGATTATGATTCTGCGCCCGTCAACGAAGGAATGGATTGAGTCGCTAAAGTGTAACGACTTCGGCGGAGGACTGGACTATACGGGGTGGAAGCCCTCGGATATCGACATGCTTTGGAACAGGACCGTGGTGAAAGTGGTGGGCAACACCGCCACTCTCGACGCTCCGCTCACAATGACAATAAACCGGAAATATGGCAACGCCATGGTTATCACCTCCTATAATAAAGGAGAGATAACGGAATGTGGCGTGGAGAACATGACTCTTGAGTCTGCCCACAACGACTGGAACCCGAAGGACGAAGACCACTGCTGGGACGGAGTGTGGATGAACAACGCCAAGGACTGCTGGGTGCGCCGCACGGACTTCAAGTATTTTGCCGGCAGTGCCGTAAACCTGCAGAAGCAGACACGACGCATAACAGTGGAGGACTGCTTGGCAAGCGAACCGGTATCTGAGATTGGTGGATGGAGAAGAAGAGTGTTCTTGACTCGCGGCGAACAGAACCTGTTCCAGCGATGCGTGTCGAAAGACGGATGCCATGACTTTGCCGCCGACTACTGCGCGCCTGGACCTAATGCCTTTGTGCAGTGCGACGGCGAGGGCTCGCTCAGCTTCAGCGGTAGCGTGGGTTCATGGGCACCAGGACTGCTCTTCGACGTGGTGAACATCGAGGGTAACGACCTCTCGTTCCGCAATCTTGAAAACTGGCAGATGGGAACGGGATGGAACACCGCCAACAGTATGTTCTGGCAATGCACCGCCTCTACCCTATTCTGCTACTCGCCCGACGAGGACGACCGCTCGAGTGCAAATGCCTGCTGGGGCACGATGACAGGCAACGGCGAGTGGACCGGCAGCAACGATGCCGTTACACCGCGCAGCCTGTTTTACGACCAACTGCAGAAACGTGTTGGCGACAGGGCAAACAACGGCTATGTATATAACCGTAACATAACGGCATCGAGCAGTCCTACGATAGAGGTGGCACAACGGCTCGCCATGGAATCGGTAACCACGCCGAGGGTGACAATAGAGATGTGGATGGACTCCATACCATACACAGCCAGTTTGTCGACATCAGGACTGAAGGATATTGACAACATAAAGCTGAAGACCCCAGCCTCAACATTGGCAGAAGCAAAGAAAGAGGAAGAAGGGGAATTCGGCATCACCGACGGTCATATCACCTTCAACGGCAAGCTCATCACCGGCAACCGCTACGCCATCCCATGGTGGAACGGCAGAACGAAGGACAATTTCATACAGAAAGGTGCAAAGCCGGCCATCACACGCTTCGTGCCGGGAAGAGAGGGCACAGGCTGGACAGACCGCATAGACTCGGTGGTAACATTCCTGAAGAAAGACGGCTATTGCATGCTCGACCAGCACTACGGACTATGGTATGACCTCAGGCGCATCGACCACGAGAGGGTGAAACGTGCCGATGGCGAGGTGAGTGCCCCGTTCTATGAGCAGGCTTTCGCCCGCAGCGGACAAGGAAAGGCGTGGGACGGACTGAGCCTCTACGACCTAACTCGACCTAACGAATGGTACTGGCAGCGCGAGCGCGAGTTTGCCGCCACTGGAGCAAGAGAAGGCATGCTGCTCTTCAACCAGAACTATTTTCAGCACAACATCATCGAGGCTGGCGCCCACTGGGTTGATGCCCCGTGGCGCCCGGTGAACAACATCAATCACACGAGCTTCCCCGAGCCTGTGCCGTTTGCCGGCGACAAGCGCGTATTTATGGCAGAACAGTTCTACAACGAGAACGATCCTGCCCTGCGCCCCTTGCACAAGGGATACATCCGCATGTGTCTCGACCAGTTGAAAGACAACGACAACGTGGTGCAGCTCATCAGCGAAGAGTATACCGGACCGCTCCACTTCACCCGCTTCTGGCTCCAGACCATTGCCGAATGGGAACGCGAAACCGGCAAGCACCCGATGATAGCCCTTAGCTGCACAAAGGATGCACAGGATTCAATCCTTGCCGACCCGGAACTGTCGAAACTTGTAGACATCATCGACATACGCTACTGGCACTACAACACATCCGGCATCTGGGCTCCGCCTGCCGGCAAAAACATGGCGCCGCGCCAGTTTATGCGCAAGATGAAAGTGGGCAAGACGGGCTACAAGGAGGCTTACAAGGCGGTGAGCGAATACAAGAAGCTGTACCCACAAAAGGCCGTAACCTTCTTCTCACAACAATATCCACAGTATGGCTGGGCAATACTCATGGCTGGCGGTTCGCTGCCTAATATCCCCATGAAGAACGAGAAATTCCTCGCTGATGCAGCCAAGATGTATGTCATGGCAAACGACGGCGGCGACGACTCCTACGACCTACTCGGCAACCCCAGCGTGGGCTACGTTGTCTACACCCACAACAACCGCGAGCAGTATATCGTGCCTGCACCGGGAAAATACAATGTGTATATCATCAACAAGAATGACGGTAGCATGAAATTAGTCGGAAAAAGAATCAATATAAACGGCAAATATATTCTCCCGGGAATAAAGAGCGAACAAGTATACTGGCTCGAAATTCTATAAAGAGCAACTTTATATTATGAGGCACAAAAATGTTATAGCCTTTAATATTTGATACATGTAACCACAATATTTGACAACAGGTATCGCAAAAGCCGTGCGATACCTGTTTTTTCTATATAAAAATCAATTTTTCCTAATAAAAACCACTTGATTTAGGACAAGAATACGAAACTTTTCACTATCTTTGCAAAGAACAAAATCAATATCAAACAACCTTCCTCGGTCATAAACTGAAGAAGTCTTAGCAAGCAGTATTATCTAAACAATCTATGGTTAACTTAACACAACTTTACGACACTCACATCGACAATCTATTCATGTTCGGCACAAAATTCACGTCCGACCGTGAGCTGATAAAAGATTGCATCCAAGATGTTTTTGTCAGACTATTTAATAAAGGTAAAGACCTTGACAAAGTGGACAACATCGAGTCATACCTTTATGTTTCTCTTCGCAACCGCATCAACGACGAATTCCGTCGCCAGACGCATTTGAGCGATGATGAGATTACCGATTTAAACATGCGTCCACTGACAGAGAGCGAAGAGTACGACTTGGAGCGTATTGACGAAGACAATAACCGTCAGCTCGCCATGTCACAATACATCAGCAATCTCTCTCCACGTCAGCAACAGATTATACACCTCTTTTATATAGAGGAACGCAAATACGACGACATTTGTCAGATTATGGGCATCAACTACCAGTCGGTAAGAAACTTGATGCACCGTAGCATGAGCCGACTGAAGAAAATGGCTGCCAAATAAGCTGTAGCATATATCAGAACATCGCATTATTGCATAAAATAAATCTTTTTTTATAATAATATCTGGGAAAATAGAGTACAGGAGTAGTCATGTTGCGTCTTTAAAGTGATTTTATTAGATAACTGCTCACATTAAGACACAATTAGAAATGGCTAACAAATTTATAAACCAGACAAGGAAACAATATCCTTTGGCAAATGGTAAAGCTTCTGTTGCCCCACTGACTACAGAGGAGAAGGCTGATTTGAAAATGCGCATATTGCTCGCCATCAATGCTAAGATGGCATAAAGCAGTATGCGGAAGAAGAAAACATGACATCATAACTCATAATTTGAGTTTTCAGATAACAAGACAAGTATTACAATAAAGTAATACTTAGAAAGGGAATGCACTTTTAATGCATTCCCTTTTGTTTTACCACACATTTTTATAAAATCCTAATGCTCGAGAATGATAAAAAATTATCATTCTACTCGCTTGATCGGATTTTTGCATTATCTTTTAATAAGA
>DCBP01000040.1:0-22538 GCA_002314055.1 Prevotella sp. UBA1104 | reverse complement strand
CAATAAAAATGAATGAATTCATTTTGTATTGCTCTCGATTTGCATTATCTTTGTGCCATACAAAGAGAAAATCTATGAAACGATTCATACATATAATACTTACACTGACTGCTATTGCCATTGCCTGCACAGCAGAGATGCAGGCGCAAAACGACATGATTACCGTGAGATACTCTACAGACGACGGACTGCCTTCGAATACAGTATACACCACACTGAAGAGTAAAGACGGATTCATGTGGTTCGGAACATGGTACGGTCTATCGTCGTTTGACGGTACGGAATTCACACCTTATGTAATTCGGCGCAACCAGAAATCAGACATCCCCCCACGAAAGGTTATCAACATGGTTGAAGACAGACGCAACAATATATGGATACGAACAACCGACAACCGTCTGTACCGTTTTGACAAAACAACGGAACGCTTCAACGATATGTACTCCGAACTGAAGCGCGTAGCCCCCAACCTGCGCGTTATCAAGGTGCAGACGATGGACAACGGCAACACCTTGCTCTACACACGCGACAAAAGTCTGTATGAGGTATATACCGACAAGAACAATGCTCCCGTTATAAAACTTATATACAACGCACGTCATGACATTGACCGTGCCACCCTCCGACTAAAGCATAACGTAATTGGCGAAACGGCAAGATACATCTTCTGGCTCGGACCTAACTACGAAGTTTCTACCGTTTCTAAGGGGAGAAATACCATAGGTAAAAAGATTCTTGGCAACCTTACAAAAATACAGAATGCCACTTGTTTCAACACAGCCTACGGAAAAGTTTTCATCGGCAATGACAAAGGACTTGTTTCGTGTATCGACATCAACAACGGACGAAAATTCACACTGTGTCCCGCTGCAGGCGAGAAGATAACAACAATCACGCCTATCGGCAAAAACATATATATATCAACAGGAAATGCTATCTACCGTAGCACGAAGCGCATTGCAACGGTAAATACTCAAGCAGAAACCTCATTCACCGACAAATACGGAATGTTGTGGCTATACGGAATGAATGGCGGACTGACTCTCTTTAACCCCAAGAACAATGCCGTGCGGCAGTTCCCTACCCCACAGGGAACTGCCCTAAACAGTGTGAAATTCTGTGATGCCGGCACAAACGGACTTTTTATCTTGCTTCGCAACGGAAAGGTGTGGCAATACAACCGCAATACTTCATCAATGAGTGAACTAAACCCTCTCGGCAAAGAAGACTCATTTGAATTACCCGTACACCATATCACACCAGCAATAAAGCAAGACGTAAAGTTTAACGACATAGACCTCGACAGCAACGGACTTCTCTGGCTTTCGTCTATCAATAACGGCGTATACAAGATACGTTTTCCACAAAAACTGTATTCATACCTCTATGCACCACTGCTTGCCAACGACGTGAGTTCCAGCGACAACAGCTACGGCATCCGCTCGCTCTTCCAAAGTCGCGACGGAAGTCTGTGGATTGGCACACGACGCGGAAACCTTTATTGCATCGACCCTAAAACCGGCAAGACAAAAAGAACCGTCAGCGGCATACACGGCAACGTATACAATATCATGGAAGACACTGCCGGAAACCTGTGGCTCGCATCAAAAGGCGGCGGACTGATGAAGGTAGCGCCAAGCAATAAAGTCGACCGCAGTACTACCGTAACCGAATACAGACATAACCCTAACGACCGTTACTCCATCAGCGACGACAAGGTGTACTATACCTTCCAGGACTCTCACCATAGGATATGGGTCTGCACCTACGGAGGCGGTTTGAATCTGATGGTAGAAAGAAACGGCAAGACGGTTTTCATAAACAAGAACAACGAACTGAAATCTTATCCCGGCAACGACCTGTATCAAAGCGTAAGACAAATCGTTGAGGACAAGAACCATACGCTATGGGTGGCAACAACCGACGGACTACTTGCCTTTGACGCTGATTTCAAAAGTGCATCGAAGATACGCTTTAACAATTTCCGCCAGAACAACAACACTACGGTTGTTGACAACGACATATATTCTCTGCTCAAAGACAGCCGTGGCAATATATGGATAAGCATCTTCGGATGCGGCCTCAACAAAGTAGCGTTTTACAATGAGAACACCGGCAGGATAAAGCTTACGCCACTAACGGCAAACAACCAGCAGAGCAACATCGTGTCGACTGTAACCGAGGACAAGAGTCACCGGCTGTGGTTCACGAGCGAAAACGGTCTGTCGTGTATCGACGAAGACAACGGCAACATCCATACCTACGGATTTCTCGACGGTTTTCTAAGAAGTAAAATCGAAGACAACACCTCAATATCGCTCAACGACGGGCGTATGCTTATAGGATGCAGGGAAGGGATTATAGCGTTCAGTCCCGACAAGGTGGAAAAAGCCAACGACTACCCTACCCCTACATTCATCGTCGACTTCAAGGTTCTCAACCGCAGTCTCGACAGTTTCGAACCGTCTATCTGCGACGTGTCGCCCCGTTATGCCAAAGAAATAACGCTCCGCCACAACCAGAACATGTTCTCCATAGAGTTTGCCACTCTCTGTTTCAACGGCAAAAAGAACATCACCTATACATATATCCTCGACGGATACGAGGAACGGTGGCACACGGGCGACAACAGTCGGGTGGCATCATACGCCAACGTGCCGCCGGGCGAATACACCTTCAGGGTGAAGTCTGCCGACGGCAATTCTCCTGAGCGCACATTGCGCATAACCATTCTGCCGCCGTGGTGGGCTACATGGTGGGCATACACGATATACTTCCTCATCTTCTGCGGTGCGCTCTACGGTGGAATACGCATTGCCCTTACCATGCTGCGGATGCGCAACGAGGTATACATCAACAACAGACTTGCCGAACTGAAAATCCGTTTCTTCACCAATATCAGTCATGAGCTGCGCACACCGCTCACCCTCATACAAGGACCAATCAGTTCGCTACGCCGCGACGAGAAACTCTCTGCCACAGGAAAGGAATACCTGCAGCTCATCGACCGCAACGCCAACAAGATGCTGCATCTTGTAAACCAGATTCTCGACTTCCGCAAGGTGCAGAACGGCAAGATGCCGCTCCATCTGTCGCATGCCGACATCTGCGAGATTGTAAAAGTTATTCTCGACGAATACCGCTTGGCGGCAACCGACCGCAACATCCGGCTTAACGTTATAACTCCAGAAGACCCGCTCATGGCTTGGTGTGATGCCGAGAAAATCGGTGTTATAGTAAACAATATGGCGAGCAATGCCTTTAAATACACACAGCCGGGAGGCAATATCACAGTCACCATTTCTGAAGATACCGGCAACAAGCTGTGTAGCATCCGGGTGGAAGACGACGGAGCAAGCATTCCGGAGCAACAGCTTGAAACTATCTTCGACCGCTTCTCGATGGCAGACAATGCCACGTCATCTGACACGCAACAAACGGGAACAGGCATCGGACTGAGTCTTTCCCGCGAATATGCCCTCATGCACCACGGCAAGATATGGGCAGAAAACGTTGCCGGAGGCGGAGCCGCCTTCACCGTGGAATTTCCGACAAATAAAGAGGTGTTTGATGGAGACAACACAGAACTGCTGTTCGATGACAATACGGCAGCAGCTGAATTGCCGGAGTTATCCGGCAGTCCACAGAACTCCCAGAATTCTCAGAACTCCCAGAGCTCCCAGCCTTCAGCCCCCTCCGAGAACATCCTTCTCGTAGAAGACAATGCCGACCTGCGCCGAATGCTCACGCTGCAGCTCAGTCGCCATTACAGCGTAACAGCTGCCTCCGACGGCATAGAGGCTTTGGAAAAGATAAAGCTCACACCGCCCGACCTCGTCATCACCGACCTCATGATGCCGCGCATGGACGGAGCGGAACTGCTTCGCCGCATACGACAGGACTTCGCGGTAAGTCATGTGCCGGTAATAATTCTCACGGCAAAGAACGGCGACTCCGAAAAGACACATCTTATAGCCGGTGGTGCCAATGCCTTCATAACAAAGCCGTTCAGCCACGAAATGCTCTCTGCACGTATCCGCCAGCTGCTACAGGAGCAGAGCACTTTCCAGCGCAAAATGCTGCTCAAGAGTCAGCAGGCAGAAAGCACTTCTACTGATGCTGCCGATGAATACGAGAAGCATCTGGCAAGGAAGGATATGGAATTTATCGACAACATACGATCCGTTATCGAGGAGAATATGCAGAACGAGGACTTCAATATCGACTCTATCGCCGAAACGGCAGGCTTGAGCCGCTCTGCCTTCTTCAAGAAGCTGAAGAGTCTTACGGGACTTGCCCCTGTAGACCTGGTAAAGAAGATCCGTCTGTCAAAGGCAGAAAAACTTGTTGCCACTACCGACAAGAGCATCTCTGAGATTGCCTATTCCGTAGGCTTCAAGGAGTCGAGCTATTTCGGCAAATGCTTCAAGAAGGAGTTCGGCATGACGCCGCTTGAATACCGCAGCATGAAAGTCGGGAAAAAGTAAGTACATAATATATATTACAGACAAAAAGAGTGTCGCATAAAACTGATTTACCGATTTGGGGTTAATAAAGATTAAAATACCTATTTATATATTGGTATTTGAAATAAAATAAATATCTTTGAAGCGTAATTTTTACAATCAAACGAAATAGAACAGACAATTAATATCAAACATCTAAAAAAATAATCTTAAAAACTTAATGTAACATGAAGAAAATCTTTACACTTGTATCAGTAGCGCTTTGCGCAATGAGCATGAACGCTCAGGAAGTTTGGAAAGTTAACGATGGCGAAGCTTTGAAAGCAGACTATGTGGCAAATGCTGACGCCAAAACCATGTCGGTTGTATCGTTTTCAACAGCCAACGTTACAGGCACACACACATCTGGACCTGTAGCCGGTTACAACGATGGGGAACTCGTTGACGGAAAACTCGATGCAAAATACGATAACACATGGAGCGGTCTGAACAAAAAGGATCTTAGCAAAGACGGCTCAGTGGCTCCATTCTATTATGTAACAGGAAAGGGAAATCCTGTAAATCTCGACAAAATTGAATTTGAGGAAATAATGACCGACGGTGTCGGCACCGGCAACTATCGCGCAAAGTGGGACAACTCTTACTATGCTCCAGATGGAACGGCAGGTCTGCCAAAGAACGGAACATACGTTACACTTACTCCAAAAGTGGCAGGAACGATGAAAGTTTCAGTTTGGGTAAACAAGGGAAACCGCGACCTGTATATTGCCAAGGCAAGCGATGCCAAGGCTCTTGCTTTCGGTACAGACATCAAGGCAAGCGGATATGTACAGGCCACAAACAACGACGTGGCTGAGGGCGACCCTCTGTTTGGCTACGAACTGTATCAGGAAAACATCGCCATGAAGGGTACAGAAGGAACTGACGCTTACATATTGGGCGCAGGCAACCGTCCGGTATGGGCATACCTCACATTCAGCGCTGCTGCAGGCGAAACATATTATATCTTCAACAAGAACGCTCAGGTTGGCTTCGGCGGCTTCGAGTTCACCCCTGGCTCTACAGGCATCAGCGACATCACAGCCGACAAGACCAATGCCGATGCTCCGGTATACAATCTGGCTGGTCAGCGCGTAAGCAAAGACACAAAGGGCATCTTGATTCAGAACGGCAAGAAATTCGTAGTGAAATAAGAGTATAGCAAGTTTACTTGCTATGCCTTATGAACAAGAATTCTCTTGAAAAGAAAAATTCATCAACAAATAATCAGATTTTCAGAAACTAAAGTATAATCCCTTCCGTATTTACAAGAATATACGGAAGGGATTTTTTATTTAGTTTCAATTTTTATTTCCTCGCTTAATAAAAAGATGTATATTTGCAGTCGAAAAAATTTGTTTATCAGTGATGAACATATATTCATCAGTGGTGAACAAATGTTCATCAGTGATAAACAAATATTCATCAGTGGTGAACAAATTATTCTACACGATTTTGCGATTCCTTTCTGAAAGGAACACGAATAATGCTGAGAAAAACATAAACAATATTTATTTAGAATATGGCAAAATACATCAAACAGGAGATGACAGACCTCCACAACACCGGCAAGCAACAATGCTACTACCGCATGGAAATAGAACGCAACATCAGTACACAGGAACTCATCGACCGCATGTCGCACCCTGGCTCGGGCATGGACAGGGCGCGCGCCGTGCAGGTAATAACTGCTCTGGGCGAGACGCTCGCCCAGCTGATGGCCGGCGGATATTCGGTAACGCTCGACGGCATCGGAACGTTCAATGCCACAGTGGGCGTAAGGAAGGGACACCAGCAGGACGACATCGACGGCAGCGAACCGAAGCGCAACGCCACAACGCTTGAGGTGGATGGCGTGAACTACCGTCCCGACAAGATGCTCGTAATGAATACCAACCGATTGTGTAACCTTACGAAAGGCTCTGTAAACCGCCTTCACCGGTCGCCCCACACCAAGGAGGAGCGCTTGCAGATGGCAGTAGACTATCTCTCCGACCCGTCGCATCCCATAATGCGACTGAAAGACTACATCCGTCTTACCGGCATCTCCCGCACCCAGGCATCCATCGAACTGAAGGAATACCGCAGCAGACCGGACGCCAAGATAGAATACGTGGGCAAGGGCGCAGGACTCGTGTATGTGAGGAAAGGAGACATTTGATAAAGAAAGCAGAAATTAAAGTCTGATGATTACAAACCGCAACGAAATGCGTCATTGTAATTGTATATGTATAAATAATGTAGCGAAACAAGAAGGATAATCAAATAATTCAACTATAACTAAATTATGAACAGTAAAAAATTATTGTTGGCTGCGCTTGCCGTTGCGGCAGGCTCGCAGGCGGTACACGCACAGTACCCGGTAATTACAAAGGAGGCGAAAGAGAAAATCGACTCTTTGGAGGCTGTTTGGACTGCACATTCCGACTCGGCATGGGCAGTGGCATGGCCTATCGTTAAGGCAGAGGCAATGAAGGGCAGACCTTACGTGCCATGGGCTTCTCGTCCGTATGACCTTCGCCAGGCTAAGATTCCGGCATTCCCTGGAGCTGAAGGCGGCGGTATGTACACCTTCGGCGGAAGAGGCGGAAAGGTATTGACAGTTACCAACCTCAACGACTCGGGTCCTGGCTCGTTCCGCTGGGCTTGCGAGCAGGGCGGTGCCAGAATCATCGTGTTCAACGTGTCTGGAAACATCGTGTTGAAGACTCCTATCATCGTGCGAGCTCCATATATCACCATCGCCGGACAGACGGCTCCGGGCGAGGGCGTGCAGATTTCGGGCGAGTCGTTCCAGGTTGACACCCACGACGTTATCGTGCGCCACATGCGTTTCCGTCGCGGCAACACCCATGTGTGGTATCGCGAAGACTCGTTCGGCGGCAACCCTGTGGGCAATATCATGATCGACCACTGCTCCTGCGAGTGGGGTCTCGACGAGAACATCTCGTTCTACCGCCACATGTTCGACCTGCACGACGGGAAACCGAAGCGCAAGGTGGCTACGGTGAACGTAACAATCCAGAACACTATCTCGGCTAAGGCTCTCGACACATGGAACCACGCCTTCGGTTCTACCATCGGCGGCGAGAACTCTTCGTTCATGCGCAACCTGTGGGCCGACAACACTGGCCGTAACCCTTCTATCGGTTGGGGCGGTGTATTCAACTTCGTGAACAACATCATCTACAACTGGGTTCACCGCACGGCAGACGGCGGCGAATACTCTACGATGAGTAACTTCATCAACAACTACTACAAGCCGGGACCTCTCACTCCGAAGAACACTCCTATCGGCTACCGCATCGTGAAGAGCGAGAGCCGAAGCAACAAGCTCTTCGACTATCCGCAGTATGGCCGTATCTATGCCACTGGAAACATCGTGGAGGGTAACGAGCGCGTAACGAAGAACAACTGGGACGGCGGTATTCAGATTGCCGACAAGGATCTGCCTAACGGCATTCCTGACGACGTGAAGCAGCTGATGCATTCCGACGAACCGTTCGCCATGCCTTACATGACGATTATCCCGTCTGACCAGACTTTCGACAAGGTGCTCTCTAACGTGGGTGCCACAATGCCTTGCCGCGACATCGTAGACCAGAGAATCGTTGAGGAGGTGCGTACGGGTCAGGCTTACTACGTGAAGAAATTGCCGAAGAAGAATCCTTACGGCGACATGTGGGGACTCTCCGACAAGTCGAAGAACGAGGAAGGCTTCTTCAAGTATCGTCGTTTGGGCAAGGACTCATACAAGGAGGGTATCATCACCGATATACGTCAAATGGGCGGCTTCCCTGAGTATAAGAAATACAAGACCTGGAAGGACAGCGACGGCGACGGTATGCCGGACGAATGGGAGATTGCCAACGGCTTGAACCCTAACGACCCAAGCGATGCCAACCTCGACTGCAACGGCGACGGATATACCAACATCGAGAAGTATATCAACGGCATCGACACCAAGAAGAAGGTGGACTGGACTGACCTCAAGAACAACCACGACACACTTGAGGGAAAGACGAGCTTGATGTAAAAAGGAAGCCTCTCCCCCAGCCCCTCCCCGCATGGGGAGGGGAGTGGTATGACTTGTATACTGAAAAGGGTTAAAGGGAAATTTAACAATACGGAAAATCCGCAGATGTGAGCTGAAAGAATCAGACATGTTTGCGGATTTTTGTTTTTATATGTTTAACGCACTAACCAAGTAAAACATGCATACAAATAAACAGCAAAAATTGCACTTAATTAGGTGCAATTAATTTTGCAATGGCTTCAATAGTAGGATAAAATGAACATTCTTAGCTTAAACTTTTGCATTTCTCATGAATAAATCTTAACTTCGCCGCATAATCTTTAACAAAGTAGCAATATGAACGTAGCAAGGTTACAAGTAACGCAAAATAATCTCATCCGTGAAATCTTAGGAATCACGGATATAGATCTGTTAGAAAAGTTGGAGCAAACTCTTCGTAAAGATAAGGTTGAGTCTGTAGGAGATGTTGTTTCCGAGGAACCTTGTATGAGTAAAGAGGAAATCTTGTCTCATGTAGATAAGGCATGCAAAGAGTACCAACTTATAAAACAAGGAAAGATAAAAGCCATATCTAAGGAGGAGTTGTTAAATGACTTGTAACATATCTTCTACTCCCGATTTTAAGAGTAACTTAAAGGTCTTGTGCAAACGATATAAATCGATGAAACAAGATTTTAGCAATTTCTTAGATGAACTGGAGAAGAATCCTTTTCAAGGTAGTGAATTGTGAAAGGGATTACGTAAAATCCGCATGGCTATAACTTCCAAAGGAAAAGGGAAAAGCGGTGGAGCAAGAGTTATTACTGTTACAGCAATCGTTTCTGTAGATGAAACAAATGTAACATTGCTTACTGTATATGATATAGTCTGATAGGGAAACAATCAAAGATTCTGAATTGAAGAAAGTTCTTAAGAAAAATGGACTTATTTGACAATATATTAGGCTCATCCGGAATTTGGAGTGATAATATTTATTATCGGAAGTGGCAAATATATTTTTTAGACGAAAAGCCAACAAAACGCCCTCTGGCAAGTAAAAATGCCAAAGAGATTACCGGCGGATTGGCGGATCACTCCGAATTCCGAATGAACCAAAATAATGCCTGCGGAATGTTTTTATAGAATTTGTATTATAGGATTTGTATAATTATATATAAAAGAGTATCTTTGCATCTGTATTTAAACTTATGGCAATGATAAAGAATCCATTCGTAGTTGCAGGAAGAATAAGCAAGGAATACTTCTGCGACAGAGATAAAGAAAAAAAGACTATCTGCAAATCCATAACAAACGGCAATAACCTTGTGCTCATATCTCCAAGGAGAATGGGAAAAACAGGACTGATAAGATATTGCTTTGAAAATGAATTCGACGAAGATGGTTACTACACTTTTTTCATCGACATCATGCATACGACCAGTCTGCAAGAGTTTACTTATCTGCTCGGCAGAAAAATATACGAAGCCATTGTGCCAAGAAGCAGAAAGATGCTTACGGCTTTTATACAAACCATCAAATCAATTAGCGGTCAGTTTGGGTTTGATCCCATAACAAATACTCCTACTTTCAACCTTAATCTTGGTGATATAATAAAACCGGAACTCACCCTTGAAGAGATTTTCCGCTATCTGGAGAATGCCGACAAACCATGCATCATGGCAATAGATGAATTTCAGCAAATCGCAAAATTCCCGGAGAAGAACATTGAGGCTCTGCTCAGAACACACATCCAGACAATGACAAACTGCCAGTTTATATTTGCAGGAAGCGAATACCATGTAATGCAGGAAATTTTCCTGTCAGCAGTACATCCGTTCTACAATAGTGCTGATATCCTCGAACTGAAACCTATAGCAAAAGACTACTACGCGGATTTCGTGGAAAAATGGATGAACAAATACGACAAACATATAGAAAGAAACGACATATCGGAAGTTTACCAGCTGTTCCGCGGCAATACCTACGGGATGCAAAGAACATTCAATGAGGTTTTCGCTTCTGTTGATAACGGGGAGAATTGCAGCAAAGATATTATAATACAATCAATAAACAACATTATCGACTCCAAAGAACCTCTATTTCAAGAGATGTTGTCAAACATTCCCGAAAAGCAGAAGCCCCTTCTGTATGCCATAGCTGAAGAAGGAGAAGTGGAAAAGATAACATCTGCAAGTTTTATTAAGAAGCACAAACTTTCTTCTGCAAGTGCTAATCAGTATGCAGCAAAGCAACTGATAAACTACGGCATCGTTACGAAACTCCACAACAAATACTCCATCAGTGAACAATTCTTCGACATCTGGATAAACAGGATGTATGGCAGGAAGACTACAATAATGTAGAATATATATTTTTTTGAAGTTCTACCCTCACACTTACCCTCACACCCTCACACTTACCCTCACACTTGAAACTCCTATAAACAGAAGGGGTTTGAGAGGAGTGTGAGGGTGTGAGGGTAAATTTACAAAAACTTTTTTTTTGTAAATTCCATTCGGCGAGTACCACTAACCTTGTGTTTTGAAGAATAGATGCGGGAAGAAATAACAGATGCGAGATATACGCTGAATATAGTACAAAACCCATGTTTTTACGTTATTATAAAGAAGTACGCATAAACGAAAATAATAATATAATCGAAATATGGGAAATAATAAAAGCAGTTTGAAGAGCACCATCGCCGTGTCTCTTACCAACTATCTTGACGCCGGAGCCATCGTTGCCGGTGCCAGCGGATTGTCATTGTGGCAGAGTTATCTCGGACTAACAGAGGCTCACCTCGGATTCTTGAATGCTATCAGCGCCAACTGTCTTGGAGCGGCTATAGGAGCAATTATCGGAGGCTTCCTTGCCGACAAATACGGCAGAAAGGCGATATACACCTACAACATGCTTATCTATATGCTCGGAGTGTTGCTCGTGGTTTTCACCACCAACTTCCCTATGCTTCTCGCCGGTTTCCTCGTAACGGGAATCAGCGTGGGCGTGGGTGTGCCGGCATCATGGACATATATATCGGAGAGTTCGGAAATCAACGACCGCGGCCGCAACATCGGCATCTCGCAGATGGCATGGGGCATCGGTCCGCTTATCATCCTGCTCTTGGGCTGGTTTCTTGCTCCGCCTACTAACAATGCCGAGGCGGGATTCATGTTCCCGTTCGTCAGTCAGGCAGCAACACAGATTATCGGCAGCGATGCTCCTGCGGCTGCTATCAACGTGTTCAGCTCGCGCATCGTGTTTGCCTCGCTCTTTGTAGTGGCACTCATTGCATGGCTGCTGCAGAGGCAACTCGAGGAGTCGGCCGAATGGAAGGCAGCGAAGGCTGAAGAGAACAATACTGAAGTGGCACAGAAGGGCAAGAGCGTTTTTGCTTCCTTCGGCACGCTGTTCTCAAACAAGGTGAACGTCAGAACGATGCTTTTCCTTGCCGGAATGTACCTGACATGGAACCTCGTAAGTTCCGTGATGGGTTTCTTCCAGCAGCATATCTACGAAACTGCCGGCGGACTGTCTAACGGCGAGGCTAACATGCTCTCTGCCGGACAGTGGGTTATCATCATCGGCATGACTTTCGTATTCTCGATGCTCGTAGACAAGGTTAACCAGCGCATGCTGTATATCGTTGGCGTTGGTGCTGCCGTGTTGGCTTGGGTGATGATTGTAACAATAGGTATCGGTAGCATGAGCGGACTGCTCTTCTTCACTCTGCTTTGGGGTATTCAGGGCGGTATCTCGGTGCAGGGTTTCTATGCTCTGTGGGCCTCGGAGCTGTTCCCGGCAAAATATCGTGCTGCAGCCCAGGGCATCATGTTCTTCATGGTTAGAGGACTGTCGGCTGCATGGGGCTTGGTATTCGTGAATATCTACGGCGAACAGGGCGAGGGATTCACTCTCGCGGCTTATCTCATGATGGCATTGCTCATCGTGTCGCTGCTCATCGGAGCGATATGGACTCCTAAGACTCGCGGCAAATCTTTAGAACAAATTACAGAGGAACGTTATGGAAAAGAAATCTAAGAATAAAGCAACATGGATATGGTATCCGGGCGACTTCGAGGTGTGGCTCGGCAATAAGTTCAATAACCGCCGCACGGAGCGTGGCGCTATGTTCCCGCCGTTCTGGAAACAGGACAGCCACTACCCTACTGTGGAATTTTCTACAAAGGTGAACCTCGACAGACAAGAAACGATAACCATCGCCACTGAGGGCGACTTCAACTTGATGCTCGACGGAAAACTGCAGTTCGGCATGCCGGGGAAATTCACCGTGCCTGCCGGAGAGCACAGCCTCAACATTAAGATTCACAATCAGGCAACACCGCCAACATTATTCGTAAAAGGAAGAACGATAAAGAGCGATTCATCGTGGCTTGCCACTTACGAAGACAAGATTTGGATTGACGAAAACGGAATGGCTCACGGTTCGGGAATCTACGTGCCGGCGGCATCGTGGAAATTCGACAGTATCGATACGCCACCGTCTACATTCCAGCTAAAACGTACGGAAATGCAGCCTGTGGATGAAGAAAAGATTGGGGCAAACAAATGGTTGTTTGATTTCGGACTGGAAACCTTCGGCTACATCAGATTAAAGGAAGTTATAGGCAAGGGCATTATTAACATATATTATGGCGAAAGCCGCGAAGAAGCCCTCGATATGCAGCATTGTGAGACTCTCGACCGTCTTGACCTGCGCCACAACGAATATGAGAACGAGAAGGTGGAAATCGTGCTCGACGACAGTAAGGCGTTCCGCTACGTCATGGTGGAAGCACGCGGCATGATTACATATTCCGATGTGTCTATGGACTACGAGTATTCGGAGTTCAGCCACAAGAAGTCGGGATCGTTCAAATGTAACAACAGCCGAATCAACAAAATTTGGGAAGTGGCGGCTTATACTATGGACTTGACAACCCGCGAGTTTTTCATGGACGGCATAAAGCGCGACCGATGGACATGGTCGGGAGATGCCATTCAGTCGTATCTAATGAACTACTACTTGCGCTTCGACACTGAATGTGTTAAGCGAACAATAAGGCAACTTAGAGGGAAAGACCCTGTTACGGCACATATAAACACTATCATGGACTATACGTTCTATTGGTTTAAATCGGTGCTCGACTATTATATGTATACTGGCGACGTTGCCTTCGTGCGCGAGATTTATCCCAAGATGCAGACGCTTATGCAGTATGTGCTCGGCAGACTTAACAGCGACGGCATGGCGGAGGGACAGCCGGACGACTGGATTTTCGTGGACTGGGTGGACTTCCCGATGCACAAGCGCGGCACTCTATGCTTCGAGCAGATTCTGCTCTGTAAAGCGTTTGAGACTATGCACACTTGCGCTGCCGTATTGAGAGACAACCCTCTGCAGAATCCTCCTCAGGGAAGCATAACGACAGCTGAATACTCTGAAGATGCCGACAAATTCGGTAAACTCGCAAAGGATTTGAAGGCAAAGCTGAAGCCTACTTTCTGGGACGACAATTTCAAAGTCTTTCTGCATGCCATCGAAGACGGCAAGATGAACCGCGACATCACGCCTTTCCCTAATATCTTTGCCATTATATATGATATGGTGGACGATGATGACAAGAGGGAGCTCATGGATTCTGTTTTGTATAATTACGACATTGAACCTATCACAACACCTTACATGCTTTTCTACGAGCTCGAAGCTGATTGCCAGATGGGATACCAGAATCGTGTAATGCCTTATCTTGAAGGATATTGGGGCGGAATGCTCGACGAGGGTGCCACAAGTTTCTGGGAGAAATTCAACCCTGCAGATGAGGGTGCTGAGCATCTCGCAATGTACGGACGTCCTTACGGAAAGAGTCTTTGTCATGCTTGGGGAGCAAGTCCTATATATCTTATAGGTAAGTATTTCCTCGGTGTAAGACCTACGAAACCGGGATATGAGGAATATGAGGTAAGACCTGCACTCGGCAATTTGAAACGCATGCAAGGTTCCGTGCCGACTCCTTTTGGAGAGGTTAATGTGAAGATGGATGACCACACCATAACTGTGAAGAGTGATGGCGGAAGGGGCAAACTCTTCATCGGCGGAAAGGAATACGAAATTCCTGTAAACAAAGAAATCAAAATAGAATATTAATATAGGAAATGACAATAAGACAAACTTTTTTTGCCTTTGCCGTAGCTGCAACGCTTGCTTCTTGCGGAAACAAGGAAACTACAGTTACTACTATGCAGTCGCTGCCACAAACGGATTATGCGGCAGCGCTTATAGCCAACAACATTCAGTCTATGCCTAAGGGCTACAAGATTAGTATCGGAGTGGCTGCCGACACCGTAGGCAAACCTGCCGAAGGTTTTTCGTTGCTTCGAAAGGGAAAGAGGATAAGTATTGTAGGCAATGATGCTTCGGGTGCCATTTATGGTGCCAACCGACTTATGGAATACTTCAAGACTAATGGCTCTTTGGAGATTCCATACACCATCATCGATGCTCCGGAGATGAAACTGCGCGGGGCTTGCGTGGGATTGCAGAAGACGGTTTATTTGCCGGGACATAAGGTTTACGAGTATCCTTATACTCCCGAGAATTTCCCTTGGTTCTACGACAAGCAGCTATGGATAAGATATCTCGACATGCTGGCTGCCGACAATATGAATGCCGTGTTCCTTTGGAACGGTCATCCGTTTGCATCGCTCGTAAAACTGAAGGATTATCCTTTTGCCCCCGAAGTGGACGCTGCCACGATGAAAAAGAATCAGGAGATGTTCTCGTTTCTTACCACCGAGGCCCAGAAGCGCGGCATCCGCATAATCCAGATGTTCTATAATATCATAGTGTCGAAACCGTTTGCCGACCATTACGGAATAAAGACGCAAGACCGCAACCGACCTATCACGCCGCTCATAGCCGACTATACAAGAAAGAGCATAGCGGCATTTATCGAGAACTATCCTAACGTAGGATTCCTCGTTTGTCTGGGCGAAGCAATGTCGGGCATTGAAAACGACATTAAATGGATGAACGAGACTATCATCCCGGGTATCAAGGACGGACTGAAGGCTTCGGGCAGAACCGACGAACCGCCTATCATCTTGCGCTCTCACGATACCGACGGACCGCGTGTGCTCCACGAGGCGCTGCCATATTACAAGAACATTTACACGATGAGCAAGTACACTGGAGAGTCGCTTACCACTTATCAACCTCAAGGTCCGTGGGCGGAGACTCACCGACAGCTTGCTGCTGCCGCTCCTGTACACATCAGCAATGTGCATATCCTTGCCAACCTTGAACCGTGGCGATGGAGCTCGCCGGCATTTATCGAAAAGACGGTACAGGCTATGCACAACGTGCACCATGCCAACGGACTGCATCTGTATCCGCAGGCAAACTACTGGGACTGGCCTTATTCTGCCGACAAACTGCCTGACGGGAAACGCGAACTGCAGATTGACCGCGACTGGATGTGGTATCAGGCTTGGGGAAGATATTCGTGGAATTGCCATCGTGGTGAGGACAAGACGTATTGGAAGAAAACGCTCGCCGACTTCTATGGCACTGATACCATTACTGCCGGACGCATCATCGAGGCTTACGACGAGAGTGGAGAGATTGCACCGAAACTGTTGCGCCGCTTCGGCATAACGGAGGGCAACCGCCAGTGTCTGTTGCTCGGCATGAAGATGAGTCAGCTTGTCAATCCTTATAAATACACTATCTATCCGGGATTCTACGAGAGCTGCGGTCCTACCGGCGAGAAGCTTATAGAATATGTGGAGAAGGAGTGGAAACACGAGAAACATATCGGCGAACTGCCTCTTGATATCGTAAACCAATGTGTCAATCATGGCGACAAAGCCGTGAAGGCAATCAAGGGACTTAGCGACAATATTTCCAGGAACAAGGACGAGTTTATGCGACTTGTAAACGACATAAACTGCTACCGCGACTTTGCTTATTCTTTCCGCTACAAGGTGCTCGCCGCTGAACAGGTGTTGAACTACAAATGGTCGAAGGATGTGGAATACCTAAGAAAGGCTGTGCCGCTGCTCGAAAAGAGCGACGACTACTATAAGAGTCTTGTGGATGAAACAAAGGATACATACTATAATGCCAACAGTATGCTTACCTCGCAGAGACGTATCCCTGTTGGTGGCGACGGCGGCAAGTATAGCACGTGGAAAGAGATGATGCCGGTTTATCAGGAGGAACTCGACAACCTGAAGAAGAATATCGAGGGACTTACTTCCACAGACAAGTCGGCTACAAAGGCTGCATCTATTTCCAAA
Organism: Prevotella sp. UBA1104; assembly: GCA_002314055.1. Lineage (GTDB taxonomy): Bacteria > Bacteroidota > Bacteroidia > Bacteroidales > Bacteroidaceae > Prevotella. The sequence continues at coordinate 5,717 of DCBP01000040.1, read as the reverse complement.
GCTTCTGATGCCTTATCTTATAAGGGCAATGAGAAAAACGGCTATGTTAAATTGCTAAGCGACTATCAGACTGTCACTCTGAAGAAAGGGGCAAAGCTGTTTATCGGTCGTGATGAAGCCGTGGACACTCTTGCCACAGAACTGGAAGGAATGAAGGCTCTCGTGTTGAACCGCGACACGGCACGCATCAAAGGAATAAGCGTGGAGTTTGAGAGCAAGAAGCCTGTGAAGCTACTCGTTGGTTTCTTTGTAGACGACCAGACTAAGTTTGCCCGTCCGCCGAAACTCGAGACCGACGCTACGGGAAACGAATACGGACAGGCAGAGCCTGTTATCAGCAACGGACTGATTCTCACCCAGATGCCTATCGCCAATATCCATGCCTACCATTTCCCGGCAGGACACCACGTAATCAACCTGCCAAAGGGCATTATCATGGTAGCAGGATTTACCGGCAGCGAGATAAAAATCCGCGATGCTAAACTTAACGGAGCAGGAACGGAAGTGGACTGGCTATTTATGTAGCAATGACATTGAATAACTTTTGGCTTTAATTATGAAACGTATATATTTTCTTTTATCATTCCTCACACTGCTTGCCGTAACTTCCTCGGCACAACGACGAGCAAAAAATCGCCAAACGGCTGCATCATCGGCTGTTACACAAAGCGAGATGAAAGCGGTGTATGAAGCGGCACGCACACCATATAAATATGGTATGGTGGTGGCACCGACGGATAACTATCATAAGATTGACTGTCCTACGGTTTTCCAAAAAGCCGGCAAGTGGTATATGACCTACGTGTGCTACAACGGCAAAAACGGCACCGATGGACGCGGCTACGAAACATGGCTCGCCGAGAGCGACGACTTGCTCCACTGGAACACTCTGGGCAGAGTGCTCGAATATGGCACCGGCAACGAGTGGGACAAGAACCAGCGTGGCGGTTTCCCGGCTCTTATAGACTATACATGGGGCGGATCATACGAGATTGAAAAATACAAGGGACGCTACTGGATGACGTATATCGGCGGTGAAGGAACCGGATATGAAGCTGTAAATGCTCCTTTGAGTATCGGTATTGCATCTACGAAACAAGATATAACAAAGGCTCATCCATGGGAAACTCTCAACAAACCGACTCTGTCTTACAACGACAAGAAGGCTCAGTGGTGGGAGTATATGACTCAGTATAAGAGCATGATATACCGTGTAGACAAGAAGCGCTTCGGTTATCAGTTTATGATGTACTACAATGCCGGCGGAAAGAATGCCACTCACCCAAAGGGCGAGCGCATCGGCGTTGCCTTCTCCAACGACATGAAGAAATGGACTCGCTATACGGGAAATCCTATCTTTGCGCATGATTCCGACGGAACTATTACCGGCGATGCACAGATTGTAAAGATGGGCAACCTCTTTGTCATGTTCTATTTCTCGGCTTTCAACCCTACGAGGGAATATAACGCATACAACACCTTTGCCTGCAGCCGCGACATGATTCATTGGTACGACTGGCAAGGCGAGGATCTTATCATTCCGTCGAAGCCGTATGACGAGATGTTTGCACACAAGAGTTATGTGGTGAAACATGGCGGAGTGGTCTACCATTTCTATTGTGCCGTGAACAACAGCGGACAGCGTGGCATTGCCGTTGCCACAAGTGTGCCGATGGGAAAGAGCGAAGTGAACTTCCCTGCTCCAGAACCTGTGGGCAAGCGCACATCTGTAAGTCTCAACGACAAGTGGCAAATTTCATTCGACGGCAAGACATTTACCAAAGATATTCCGTTTAACCTCGACGACTATTACGGGGCTTTGCAGAAGGAACACGGTAATCTTCACGGCAAGGCTGTTTTCAAAAAATCGTTTGTTGCCCCTTCCATTGAGGGCAAGGAGTATTTCCTGCGCTTTGAGGGGGTGGGAACATATTGCGACATTATTTTAAACGGCAATAAGCTTGGTTCTTATGACATCGGTAGGACGACGGAGACGATAGACATTACAGATAAAGTTCTTCCCGGCAAAGAGAATAAACTTGAGGTTAGAATAAATCATCCGAAAGGCATCACTGATATGCCATGGGTTTGTGGCGGATGTAGTTCGGAATGGGGATTCAGCGAAGGCTCACAGCCGTTTGGCATTTTCCGTCCGGTTGTATTGGAGATTACCGACAAGGTGCGCATTGAACCATTTGGCGTGCATGTTTGGTCTAACCAGAATTGCGACAGTCTGTTTGTTGATACTGAGGTAAAGAACTACGGCACTGAGGCTACTACATTCCAGCTTATCAACAAACTATCTGAGAAGAGCGGTAAACAGACTTTGCGCCTTACCGACGAGGTTACGCTGCAACCGGGCGAAACTAAGGTTATCCGCCAGCAGCAGGCTGTAAAGGATGTGAAGCGGTGGACAATGGAGAAGCCTTATCTGTATAATCTTAATTCAATGATTAAGCGCAATGGCAAGGCTACTGACGACTTGCTCACTCCATTCGGTTTCCGCTCTATCTCATGGCCACTGACAAGAAAAGACGGCGACAAGCGTTTTTATCTTAACGGTAAGCCGGAGTTTATCAATGGCGTATGTGAGTATGAGCATCTCTTCGGACAGAGTCATGCTTTCTCTAACGAACAGATTGAGGCTCGCATGAAAGAAGTTATTGGAGCCGGTTTCAATGCATTCCGCGATGCTCATCAGCCCCACAACCTGTTGTACAAAAAGATTATCGACGAGAACGGCATACTTTGGTGGCCGCAGTTCTCAGCTCATATATGGTATGACACTCCACAGTTTAAGGAGAGTTTCAAGCGTCATCTAATCCAGTGGGTAAAGGAGCGCCGCAATTCGCCGTCAATAATTCTGTGGGGTTTGCAGAACGAGAGTACTATTCCGGCAGAGTTTGCCAAGGAGTGTTCCGACATTATCCGTCAGCTCGACCCAACTTGTGGTTCTCAACGCCTCGTAACCACTTGCAACGGCGGTGAGGGAACTGACTGGAACGTGGTGCAGAACTGGAGCGGAACGTATGGCGGAAAACTTGAGGACTATGCCAAGGAGCTATCTCGCAACGACCAACTTCTTAATGGTGAATATGGCGCTTGGCGCACTCTTGGCAACCACTCTGGTGAACGCTATACGGAGGAAAAGCAATGCGATATCTTAGAGCGCAAAGTACAACTTGCCGAGAGCGTTAAGGACAGTGTCTGCGGACAGTTCTTGTGGACGCTGCAGAGCCACGACAATCCGGGAAGAAGACAGCCGGAGGAGGGTTTCCGACTGATTGACAAGGTGGGACCGTTTAACCACAAGGGACTTTTCACTCCGTGGGAACAGCCGGTAGATGCATTCTATATGTATAAGTCGCATTATATCAGTGCCGACAAGGAACCTGTAGTATATATCGTGCCGGCTTTGCATGAAGACAGCATACGAGTTTACAGCAATTGCGAGAAGATTACATTGTCTTGCGGTTCATGGAATGAAACAAAGACTCTGAACAAAAAAGACAATACGACTCTATTTAAATTCTATAATGTGAAACTCAACGGCGACGCACTCGTTGCACGCGGTTTCCATAACGGCAAAGTTGTAGTGGCTGACTCGCTCGCCCTCCCGTCTTATCATTCATGGAACGAGGATATCATTAAACCGGAGAACGGCTACAACTATATTGCACGTATCAACTGCGGAGGCGATGATTATACAGACTCTTATGGATTGACATGGATGCAGGACAACACGAATTGGTCTACATCATGGGGAAGTAAATTCAAAAAGGAGACGAGTCCTTATGAGGCGAGCCAGACCTACTCTCCTACCCTCTTCGCCTCGCCCCTCTTCCGCACATCTCGTTTCGGCAGACATCTGCTATCTTACACGATACCGGCTGAACCAGGCGACTACCGCATAGAGTTGTACTTCGTGGAGCCTTGGTACGGCAGAGGAGCATCGGAAACTACCGACTACGAAGGACTGCGCCTGTTCGACGTGGCAATTAACGACACTACCTGTATCCACGACCTCGACCTATGGGCACAGGCTCGCTACGGCAAACCATACAAACGAGTGCTCAATATCCACAACACTGGCAAGGAAATAAAGATTGACTTTCCTAAGGTTAATGCCGGACAGGCTATCATCTCGGCTATTGCCATTGCAACAAAGAATCACGATATGAAACCTGTTGTGATGAAGTCTAAAGAAAGCAAGACGATGTGGGCGGACTTTGAGAAGGAAACGTATACGACAACTCCAGACAGTTTGTTGCCACCTAAAACCAACAGCGCGATAACGGCAGAAGGAATTCTCCACAAGGGCGTAATGACCTTCGAATACAACGTTGGCGTGGCAAAGGTTTATGCCTTGCGCTTCCGCTATTACAACCCGGAGAAAGAGCGCACGCTACACGTAAAGCTTACCGACCTAAACGGCGTTGTCTACAAGGAAGACGACATCACCTTTGTGAAAACTCCTGAAAAGAAGACCAAGCGCCGCAACACGAGCATCACCACCGGCACTCAGACCAATGCCGGTAGCTATAAAGTGAAGCTCTCCGGCGAAGGCATCGACAAGATGCTCTTCGACAAGCTGACGATAGAATAAGAAACAAAGCCCCAAAGTGCATTTGAGCAACTTTGGGGCTTTTTATTTTGTTTCTTCAGTCTCCGCTTCCTATTAAAAAAAACTTAGGAAAAATGCAATGAAAACTTATCTTTTTAAAGCGACAAACCATAAGTTTTTTGAAAAACATTATAGATATTTGTAATTTATTTATACCTTTGCAAAGAATAGAAAAAAGAGCGTTATTGATACTTGACCTTCTTATCAAATTCTCGCAAAATTTGTATACGGAAAAGGGCAGGTTGCAACAACGCTCACGCTTGGTATATATTTCTATATAATACATAGAATTTATATATATTCTTGCGTGAGTGGCTGTTGCTTATCCTTTCCGTAGGCAATGCGAGAAGCCTGATAAGAGGATAAGCAAAATACAGTCCTCACGCTTTTTACTGATAAATTATTAATAGTCTCAATAGAGGATAAGAGACAAAAAAAGAAAAGTTATGAAATCAAAAAAAATTGTTCTCTTAATGCTCTTATTCTTATCTATAATGAGTATTACTTGTGTATCATGTAGTGGTGATGATGACGATGATAATCCCCAAATAACATCTTCTATAATAGGAAATTGGAGAACTACTTATTATACATCTTCTGTGGGCGGGGATTTAACTTTTAATAGTAATGGTAAATATGTAATGCAGCTGACAACAAAAAGTGGTACGAGTAAATACAATGGTTCATTTGAAGTTTCTTCTGGGACTTATGAAGGAGTTATAAAATTGTACGATGAAAAAGGGGGAGTTCGTGATTTTTGGGACTTCAAATTATCTTCAGATAAAAACGAATTATCAACAAAATCTATGGGAGGAACTTCTTTGACATGGAAAAGACGTTAAGTTTTTATATCAGTTTTGTATTTGCCTTATTGCTTTTCCCTGCCATTTGTTTTTCTCAAGACAAGGGATATCATGGAAATATAGAACTCGGCTATTCTCTTAATCCAAACAATCCAACAGTAAGTGTTAATTGGACAGAGATAAACACAATACATGGATATCAATTCAATCCATATGTATTTGTTGGAGGAGGGATAGGGTTACATTTCCTTTCTGAATTAAAGTCCGGAAATAGGCTGTCCAATTTGATG
>DCBP01000107.1:66121-66861 GCA_002314055.1 Prevotella sp. UBA1104 | reverse complement strand
GATTTCAACCGTACAGCTCGAATAATTTTGACTTGTTACTTAAGAAAAAAATCTGCGAATTAAACAGGTTTAACAAGAGCTAACCTTTTAGTTCATAACTAAAAATATGAATTTTGGTTTCAAACTATTGCAAGTTTCAGTAGAATACATTAACTTTGCAAAGTAAAATAAGAACAAACAATATACAATCAAAAAAGAAGAATGGCACATCATAGTTTAGACGCTTTAGACAAAAAAATTCTCAGACTGATTGCAGATGATGCAAGAATTCCATTTCTTGAGGTGGCACGAGCATGCAACGTTAGCGGTGCCGCAATACACCAGCGCATACAGAAACTTACGAACCTCGGAGTTATAAAGGGGTCGAAGTTTATTATCGACCCGGAAAAAATCGGATACGAAACTTGCGCCTATGTAGGACTGAACCTGAAGCATCCTGAAAATTTCGACGAGGCTGTGGAAGCTCTCCGCAAGATTCCAGAGGTCGTAGAATGCCATTACACTACGGGCGACTACGATATGTTCATAAAGATGTATGCCCTCAACAACCACAATCTTCTGAATATAATCCACGACAAGCTCCAGCCGCTCGGTCTGTCGAGAAGCGAGACTATCATATCGTTCAACTCTGCCTTCAACCGCCAGCTGCCTATCGTCGACGCTCCTGTTGACGACGATGAAGAGGAGGATGAGGAGAATGAAGAATGAAGAATGAAGAATGAAGAATGAAGAATGAAGAA